>CAWUMP010000001.1:0-30117 GCA_963923385.1 uncultured bacterium
TAGCGTTTTGGTTGGCGAGGGCTGGTCCAAACCCCCAATTTACCGGGTCGCTTGCAACAACCCCTTCGCTGACTTGCCCCGATGACTTACCCTTTTTTGACTTGCCCGTTTTCTGATTCACCCTACTTTGGGTGCTACTTCGAGGTCACCACAAGATGATGCAGAACACCATTCGCTGTTTGATCGCCGCCTTAGGTTTATCGCTAGCCCTAACGAACGGCGCACGCGCTGCCGATATCACCGGCGCTGGCGCCACCTTCCCGTTTCCCATCTACGCCAAGTGGGCTGAGGAATACAAAAAGGTGTCCGGCAATGGTTTGAATTATCAGTCGATTGGTTCCTCGGGTGGTATCCGTCAAATCCGCGCCAAAACTGTGACCTTTGGTGCAACCGATGCCCCGCTCACCGCAGACGAATTACAAAAAGATGGTTTAGTGCAATTTCCAGCCATCTTGGGCGGGGTGGTGCCAGTGATCAATCTTGAGGGCTTTACCCCAGGTGAGTTACGGATCAATGGCGAAGTTTTGGCTGAGATTTTTATGGGCACCATCACGCAATGGAACGATAAAAAACTCGAGGCACTGAATCCCGGTAAAAAACTCCCCAACATGGCCATCACCGTCGCGCATCGCGCCGATGGTTCGGGCACCACGTTTATTTTTACCGACTACTTAAATGAAGTAAGTCCCGCTTGGGCTAAGGCTGTTGGTAAAGGTGCTGCGGTGAAGTGGCCAGCCGCTTCATCGGTGGGTGGCAAAGGCAATGAAGGCGTTGCTGCTAACGTAATGCGCGTCAAAGGCGCCATCGGATATGTGGAATACGCATACGCCAAGAAAAACAAAATGGGCTATCTCACCATGCAAAATCGCGACGGCAAATTTGTCGCACCCGATGACCTCACCTTTGCTGCCGCTGCAGCCGGCGCAGATTGGAAGAGCGTCCCTGGCATGGGGCTGTCGCTCGTGAACTTAAAAGGTGCCAATGCATGGCCCATCACCGGCGCATCGTTTATTTTGTTATTTGCGCAACCAGCCAATGTGGCTGATTCAAACGAAGCCCTAAAGTTCTTCGATTGGTCGTTTAAGAACGGCAAAAAAATGGCCGAAGACTTAGACTACGTTGCGCTGCCAGATGCGGTCACCAAATACATTCGTGAATCGGTGTGGACGCAAATCAAACGCTAACGCAGCGTTGCGCACAACGCCTTGAGTTCGTTGTGCGCATTTGCGCTTTGTTACATCACCAACGCACCCTGAGATTACCCTTCGATGTCTGCACTTCCTGAATTCAGCACGTCGTCATTCGCCGCATCGGCCCAGCTTGCCGATGCCGGGCGATTGCGCAAAGCGCGCATACAAAACGTGCAGGATTTTTTATTTCATAAAATCACCCTGCTGTTTGCGCTCAGCGTCCTGATCACCTTGATCGGCATCCTCGCTTCGCTGGTCATCAACGCTTGGCCAACCCTACATCGTTTTGGTCCTGCGTTTTTTTACACCGTTGAGTGGGACATTATCCGCGGCGAATTTGGCGCAGCCATCGCCATCTTTGGCACGCTCGCGAGCGCGAGTATTGCACTGGCTATTGCTGTACCCTTGAGTTTTGGTGTTGCGCTTTTTTTAACTGAAACCTGTCCAGTGTGGTTACGCAGACCACTCGGCACTGCGGTCGAATTGCTCGCTGCGGTGCCTTCGATTATTTACGGCATGTTTGGTTTGTTTATTTTTGCCCCGTTGTTTGCTGAGTACGGTCAGCCAGCGCTGCAATCCACCCTAGGACAAATGCCCTTGATTGCGCCTTTTTTTGGTGGAGCGATGAACGGCATCGGCATTCTTGCTGCGGGTTTAATTTTATCGATCATGATCTTGCCCTTCATCGCCTCGGTGATGCGCGACGTGTTTGAAATTGTTCCACCCATCTTGCGTGAGTCGGCCTATGGCTTAGGTTGCACCACCTGGGAAGTGATGCACAACATCGTGCTGCCTTTTACTAAAACTGGCGTGATCGGCGGCATCATGCTTGGCCTTGGACGCGCCTTGGGTGAAACGATGGCAGTTACGTTTGTGATTGGTAATTCACAACGCATCGGCATGTCATTGTTTTCTCCGGGTAGCTCAATTGCATCAACGCTGGCCAATGAATTTGGTGAAGCCGATGGCTTACATCTGTCGAGTTTATTTGCGCTCGGCTTAGTGCTGTTCTTTATCACCTTCGTTGTGCTCGCTGCTGCCAAGTTATTACTTGCACGCATGGAACGCAGTCAAGGAAGCAAAACCTAACCGCGACCACATCCATGGACCTTGCACGCTACCAACGCCGACGTCGTATCAATCAAGTTGGACTGACGCTCTCCATGCTGGCCATGGTGCTGGGTCTGTCTGTTTTACTCTGGATACTCGCATTGCTATTTTACAAAGGGCTCTCAGCATTGAGTTGGGATTTCTTTTTTGCATCCACACCGGCGCCAGGCTCGGACGGTGGTGGCTTAGCCAACGCGATTGTTGGGAGCGTGATGTTGGTGGGTAGCTGCACGCTGATCAGCACACCGATTGGCGTACTGGCTGGCGTGTATCTGGCTGAGTACGGTGATCGCAGTCCAATTGCTGGCGTGACCCGATTTGTTTCGGACATCATGTTGTCGGCGCCCTCGATCGTGATCGGCTTATTTGTGTATGCCATCGTGGTTGCACAGGTCAAACATTTTTCGGGATGGGCAGGCACACTCGCCCTATCGTTAATTGCCATTCCCGTGGTGGTTCGCACCACTGAAAATATTTTGCGTCTTGTCCCTGGCAGTTTGCGCGAAGCCGCCTTTGCGCTGGGTGCACCGCGTTGGAAAGTCGCCATCATGGTGACATTGCGTGCCGCCAAGTCAGGCATCATGACCGGTGTGTTGCTTGCTTTAGCGCGTGTCAGCGGCGAAACCGCACCGCTACTCTTCACTGCCCTTAGTAATCAATTTTTCTCGCTCGACATGAATCGCCCGCTGGCCAATTTACCAGTGGTGATTTTTCAATTCGCGATGAGCCCTTATGAAAACTGGATCAAGCTGGCTTGGGGTGGTGCGCTATTGATCACCATGGTGGTGTTACTCATCAACATCATCACCCGATTATTTTTCCGCGAAAAAGTTTCTGCATAACACCGCACAGTAGTGCACCAAGGATAAGCGCATGAACACCACAATCGAAGCCCAAAGCGCCGCACCAAAAACGACGCGCTTTTCAACCGAGCCGCCGGTGGCTGCTGCAGCGACCGCGCCGCTTCCGCTCGCCATTCAAACTGTCGGCTTAAATTTTTTTTATGGCACCTTCCAGGGCCTAAAAAATATCAATCTCGATATCGCCGAAAACAAAGTCACCGCATTTATTGGGCCCTCGGGCTGCGGCAAGTCCACGCTTTTGCGCACCATGAACCGCATGTACAGCCTCTATCCGGGACAACGCGCCGAAGGACAAATTAATTTCTACGGACAAAATATTTTGGATCCCAAACAGGATCTAAATTTATTGCGCGCTCGCATTGGTATGGTGTTTCAAAAACCCACGCCATTTCCAATGTCCATTTACGACAACATTGCTTTTGGTATCAAGCTCTACGAAAACTTATCTCGCTCTGCGCTCACCGAACGCGTCGAATGGGCTTTACGTAAAGCAGCAATCTGGGATGAAGTCAAAGATAAGCTTGGGCAAAGCGGTTTATCGTTATCTGGTGGGCAGCAACAACGCTTGTGTATCGCACGTAGTATTGCAGTGCGTCCGGCGGTGTTGTTGTTAGACGAGCCTACCTCAGCCTTAGATCCCATTTCTACCGCCAAAGTTGAAGAGCTCATGCATGAGCTTAAAAGTGAGTACACCGTCGCGATCGTGACGCACAACATGCAACAAGCAGCGCGTGTTTCGGATTTCACCGCTTACATGTACTTAGGCGAGATGATCGAATTTGGTAAGACCGATGAGATTTTCATCAAGCCAAAAAAGAAAGCCACTGAAGACTACATCACCGGCCGTTTTGGTTGAGACGTGCATTTCACCCCTAGGCGGGTGACAATTGGGGCATGCAGCCTGCCCCCGCAAACACACGGTTGATCGTTGCGCTAGGCACCACGCAAACTTTAGCGTGGGCCTCGAGCTATTACCTGCCTGCCATGTTGGCCGCACCGGTATCGCGCGCGCTAGGTATCGAGAATGCATTTTTCTTTGCCGCATTTTCTGGCGCGCTGATTGTGGCGGCACTCATTGGCCCACTGGTCGGCCGCGCAGTCGATCGCGCTGGTGGTCGCAACATGTTGTGCGCTTCAAACGTGGTGCTTGCGGTTGGGTTGAGCTTACTGGCCATGACACAACACGTGCCAATGTTGATCTTTGCGTGGGTCGTGCTTGGTATTGGGATGGGCATGGGGTTGTACGACACCGCATTTGCCACATTGACGCGCATCTATGGCACAGCAGCGCGCGGTCCGATCACGGGCATTACCTTGATTGCGGGTTTTGCCAGCACCATCGGCTGGCCCATCACCGCCAGCATCGACGCTACTTTGGGTTGGCGTAGTGCGTGCATCACTTGGGCGGTGATTCATCTGTTGGTGTGCTTACCCATCAACGCATGGTTACTACCTCGTACCAAAAAATTATCGAGCGCCGCGACATCGTCACCATCGATCACCGCCGCCCATGACGCGACCACCGTCGCTCTATCTTCATCCATCGACACACAGCGCCCGCGTCAACCTTGGCCATTGATGATGTTACTTGCCGCGATATTTGCAGCCACTTGGTTTGTGACGGGCGCCATGGCCACGCATTTGCCAAGCCTGTTACTACAAGCCGGTGCCAGCACCGCGCAAGCGATTGCGTTTGCAGCGTTGGTTGGTCCGGCCCAAGTGGCCGCACGGATTGTTGAGTTCACGCTACTCAAACACATTCATCCGGTGGTGTCGGCACGTATTGCCACCGCACTACATCCGTTGGGTTATGCCGCGCTGTGTTTTCTCGGTCCGGCGGGCTTGGCCGCGTTTGCGGTATTGCACGGCGCAGGTAACGGTCTACTCACGATTGCGAAAGGCACTTTGCCGCTTGCACTACTTGGCGCAACAGACTACGGGTATCGGCAAGGCTTGATTGGACTGCCTGCACGCTTTACGCAAGCCCTCGCCCCTGTGTTGTTTGGCTTTTTAGTGACCCGCTTTGGTGCAGACGCACTCGCCATTTCATCCGCACTCACGCTGATGGCGTTTATCACGCTGTGGTTTGTTGGGCGACGCGCTGCGGTGTGATAAGTTCTGTCCGAGCCCTATTTTTGTACCGGAGACCCCACCATGAAGCGCACTGCTATTACGCTCGCCTTACTGAGCGCTGCCGTTGTTGTTCAAGCCCAAACCCTCCCCGCAGGTCCCAAAGTGACGGTGAGTGCGGTGACTCAAGTCGCGCCAACCGTGCCGCAGTACACCCGCATCGATATTCCGATGCTGCGCGAAGACGTCCCCAAGCGTAGCGGTGGCCGCGTTGAAGTCAATTTAAAAAGCTGGCCCGAGATGAGCGTGCAAGGTCCGGAGGTGATTCGTTTGGTGCGCTCAGGTCAAGTTGATTTAGGCGCAGCGCCGCTCACCACCGTGTCAGGTGATGTGCCATTTTTAGATGGCATTGATTTAGCTGGGCTCGCGCCTGAGCTCGACACCGCGCGCAAAATCGCCAACGTGTTGGTGCCGATTGCCAATAAAGATCTTGAACGCATCGGCGTGAAACTTGTGGCAACGTATCCGTTTCCTGCGCAAGTGTTCTTCTGCAAAAAGCCCATCGCGAGCTTGGCTGATTTAAAAGGCATGAAGGTGCGCACCAATGGTCCATCAGCCTCAGACTTAGTGAGCTTTTTAGGTGGTCAACCTGCAGCGATTGCATTTGGTGAGGTGTACACCGCACTCGAGCGCGGTACGGTCGATTGCGCAATTACCGGTACCGGGAGCGGCAACGGCGTGAAGTGGTACGAAGTGACTAGCCACCTGTACACCTTATCCACCGCTTGGTCGACTTCTGGCTACTTTGTGAACCTGGCGTGGTGGAATAAGCTCGACCCACAAGTGCGTGCCTTCATGGAAAAAACCATGAGCGGCATTGAAGACGCGCAATGGAAACTCGGTGCCGAAGTCACACAAGATGGTATCGATTGCAATATCGGCAACGCTGCTGGTTGCAAGCTTTACACGCTAGTCAAAAATAAACCCATGGTGCAAGTCAAGGCCACCGAGGCCGATCGCGCGAAATTGCGTGAGGCGCTCACCGCTACCGTGTTACCGGGTTGGGTGAAACGCTGCGGCGCGCGTTGCGGCGAAATCTATAACCAAGCCATCGCGCCAATTTCTGGTGTGAAATACGTCGCGCAGTAATTTTTAAACGATCGTTGTTTCATGAATTCGTGTGTCGTGCTCAGTGTGCTCCGCGCCATCAACCGTCGCGTGGACGCACTGGCACGTGGCATGAGTCGCTGCGCCGGATGGATGTTCGTGTTGTGTGCCGCTTACATCACGCTCGATGTAATCGCGCGACGTTTTTTGGGTTTTTCTTCGCAAGCCACCACAGAGTTATCCGGATACATGCTCGGCGTGGGCATCGCTTGGGGATTAGCCGGGGCCCTGGAAGCACGCACGCATGTGCGTATTGATATTTTGATTCAACGCATCGCGCCCAAATGGCGACGCTATTTACATGCGCTCGCCTTAGCGAGTTTGATGGTATTTGCCGCGTTCTTGGTTTATGGCGCGTGGCACACCACCGAAGAATCATGGGATTTTCGTGCCACCGACAATAGCTTATTAAAAACACCGCTGGTGATTCCGCAAGGCTTGTGGCTCATCGGTATCGGCGTGTTTGGGTTGATGACGTTATTGCGATTACTTGAAGTGTTATTGCTGCTACCCAGCGCCGACATTGGTGAAATCGAGCAACTCACCGGTCCGCGCAGTTATCTTGAAGAAGCCGACGAAGCACTTGAAGCCATCGGTGCCGCACAAAAGTTGATGGCTGCTGAATCGCAGGAAAAGCGCGCATGATTGCCGTTGTTTTTCTGTTGATCCTCCTTGCGGTCTCGTTCGGTGCGGTGTTATTTGGCGGCGGTTCGATCAGTCAATTACCGATCGGTCCGTTGTTACTATTAATTGGTTTGTTCTGCGTATTTTTTGGTGCAGGCATTTACATTGCTGCTGCACTCGGTGTGTTGGGCATCATCGCCGGATTTGCATTTTCCGATCGACCTTTTTGGGATTTCATCGGACAAATGGTGTGGGGCCCCACCACCAACTTTGTGCTCGTTGCCGTACCACTGTTTTTGCTGATGGGCGAAATCATGTTGCGCGCGGGCCTGTCTGACAAACTGTATCGCGGCTTAAACCTCTGGTTTCAACGCGTACCGGGTGGCTTACTCCACACCAACATTGTTTCATGCAGTGTGTTTTCTGCGATCTCAGGATCGAGTGTGGCAACCGCCGCCACCATGGGCGCCGTCGCATTGCCCTATTTTCGTCAAACCGCCTATGCTCCATCGATGGTGTTGGGATCACTTGCAGCGGGTGGTGCGCTTGGCAATTTAATCCCACCAGGTATCACCTTCATTGTCTACGGCCTGATCACTGAAACGTCCGTTGGCAAACTGTATTTAGCTGCGGTGGGTCCCAGTATTTTGGTGGTACTGCTGTTCACTGCGCTGATCTTTGTACATGGCTTGCGTCATCCCTTGCCACAACCGGCTGCGATTCCACTGAAGCAAAAATTACTTGGCCTGATTGATCTCATCCCGACGCTCATTTTAATTTTAGTGGTGCTCGGCACCATCTACACTGGTTTAGCCACGCCCACCGAATCCGCTGCACTGGGTGTGATTGCCGCCATTGTGTTTGCGCTACTATCTGGCCGCTTTAGCTGGAAGATGCTCAACGAATCCGCAGAATCTACCGCGCGCACCACCGCGTTTATTGGCTTAATTTTATGTGGCGCGTACATTTTGAATTACATCTTTGGTAGCTTGGGTGTGCCACAAGCCCTCGCAAAGTTTGTGGCCGGACTGCCTGTACCGCCGTGGGTGATCATGGCGCTGATCATTGGTTTTTATCTTGCTTTAGGTACGTTCATGGAAGGCTTTTCGATGATCGTGACCACGATTCCCGTCATCTTTCCGGTCGTTAAAGCCCTTGGCTATGACCCGATTTGGTTTGGTGTGATCGTCACCATGTTGGTTGAAATTGCGCTGATCAGTCCACCCGATGGCACGGTGCTATATGTGCTGCAAGGCATGCGTGGCACACCCGGGCCAATCACCGATGTGTTTCGTGGTGTGGTGCCCTTTATGGTCGCATATGTATTTGCAGTCGCTATCTTGATGTTGGTGCCTGAACTGGCCTTGTGGCTACCACGCGTGATGCAATAAATGACCATGCAAACCAACCTGCCACGCTTTCGGCGTTACATCCAGGACATGACGCAACTGGTCAGCCAACACGGTGACGATGAACCCACCGTACTCGCGCGCGGCGAAGTGCTGCTCAAAGCGCTGATCGATCACGATGACTGGTTACCCGTTGCCTTTACGGTGCCCTCAACGGAGGGCTATCGGCAATATTTGTTGTATTGCGATCCGCTCGAGCGTTTTTCGGTGGTGAGCTTTGTGTGGGGCCCCGGGCAGAACACACCAATTCATGATCATCAGGTATGGGGCTTGATTGGCGTACTGCGCGGTGCAGAACAATGCGATGAGTACACGCAAAGCAACAGCACGCTCACCGCGTGTGGATCGCATCGCATCAACCCCGGTGAAATCGACAAAGTGTCGCCCACTCTTGGTGATATCCACGTGGTGTCGAATGCGTATACCGATCGCGCGTCGATCAGTATTCATGTGTATGGTGGCAACATCGGTGCAGTGCGGCGACATGTATTTGATCCGGTCACTGGCGCGCCGCGCACCTTTATTTCTGGCTACCACAACAGCGTCATGCCCAATTTATGGGATCGCTCTAAAGAAACCCCGTGAACGCACCAGAGCTTGCTGCAGTACTCGATTGGGATCATCGCTTCACCCGCTTGCCCGAAACGTTTTACACACGCCTCGTACCCACGCCGCTACCCGATCCATATTTAGTGGCGTTTAACCCAGATGCCGCTGCATTGATTGGTTTAGATGCGCAGGCCGCGCGTCACCCCGCGTTCATCGAAACATTGATTGGTAATCGCGTACCGAGCGGTGCCGATCCTTACGCAGCCATTTACGCCGGGCATCAATTTGGGACGTTCGTCTCGCAACTCGGCGATGGCCGCGCCATTACATTCGGCGATGTACGCGGCCCCGATGGTCGACATTGGGATATCCAACTCAAAGGCGCCGGACAAACGCCGTACTCACGTATGGGTGATGGCCGCGCTGTGCTACGTTCATCGATTCGCGAATACCTTTGCTCTGAGGCCATGCATGGTCTTGGGATCCCAACCACGCGAGCGCTGGCAATTGTTGGCAGCAATGCACGGGTACGGCGCGAACAATTTGAAACCGCCGCAGTGGTCACACGCATGGCACCGTGTCATGTGCGTTTTGGATCGTTTGAACTGTTTTATCACCGTCGTCAATACGCCGAAGTGCGGCAACTTGCCGATTGGGTCATCGACGAACACCTACCGCAACTGCGCGATCAAACGCAAGCTTACGTGGCCTTGCTCGACACGGTGGTTACACGCACCGCGCAACTGATAGCGCAATGGCAAGCCGTGGGCTTTTGCCATGGCGTCATGAATACCGACAACATGTCGATTCTCGGACTCACGCTCGATTATGGCCCGTTTGGATTTTTAGATGGCTTTGACGCCCATCACATCTGCAACCATTCAGATGATCGCGGTCGATATGCCTACGACATGCAACCACGGGTAGCGCAATGGAATTTATATTGCCTAGGGCAAGCACTGTTGCCGCTGATGGATATCGAGCAAGCAGAACACACCCTCGAGCAATTTACCGAACGCTATCGCTTAGCGTACGAAACCCGCATGCGCCATAAATTGGGGCTGGTGACTGCACACACTGATGACCCCATCCTGATCAGCGACTTACTCGACTTAATGCACGCATCGCGCACCGACTTCACGCGGTTTTTTCGCGCACTCGCTGATTTTTCATTGAACGCATCTAGTCAAAGTGCATTACGTAATGAATTTGTCGACCGCGATGCCTTTGATGCATGGGCACAACGTTATGCCGCGCGCTTAACGCAAGAAGCGCGCGACACCCAGGCGCGTCGTGTCGCGATGCTGGCCACCAACCCGTGTTACGTTTTACGTAATTGGATGGCAGAAGAGGCCATTCAACGCGCGCGCGACTTAGGTGATTACGGCATGATTCGCGAGCTGCATCAATTGTTACGCACACCCTTTACCGAACAAGAAGGTATGCAACGTTACGCGGCGCTGCCACCAGATTGGGCCACACATATTTCGGTGAGCTGTTCTTCTTAAAATTTTTTTCATCAGGTGCTTAATGGATCTACAGATCGCCAATAAAACCGCACTCGTGACTGGCGCTAGCACGGGCATTGGTCGCGGCATTGCCAAAGCGCTTGCAGCCGAAGGAGTACATGTGGCGATTGCTGCACGTCGCACGTCACTGTTACATGAACTCGCCGCAGAAATTGTGGCCGATGGCGGTCAATCTCCGGTGGTGATTGCCTGCGATCTTTACGCCGACGATGCGGCACGCACCTTGGCCAGTCACGCACTCGACGGTTTAGGTAGCGTGGATATTTTGATCAACAACGCCGGTGGCTCGCGCGCCTTTAGTGATTTACATGTCTCGGAAGAACGTTGGCAAGAAGCGATGACCTTAAATTTTCATCGGCCACGTCAATTAGCCGATGTGTTGATCGATCAAATGATTGCTCGCAAATGGGGCCGTATTATCAATATCACCGGTAAAAGCGAACCCGATCATGTGAATGGTGCGTTCTGCGCCAAAGCCGGCATTCATAGCTGGGCCAAAGGACTGTCGCGTATGGTGGGTAAGCACGGCATCACCGTCAATTGCATTCCACCCGGACGCATTCACTCCGAACAAATCTTGCGCAACTACACGCCAGAATATCGTCAGTGGCAAGCCGACAATGAAATTCCGATGGCGCGTTATGGCGAACCCGAAGATCTCGCCAATTTAGTGTGTTTTCTGGCCTCGCCTCGCGCAAGTTACATCACAGGTGCAGTCATTCCCGTGGATGGTGGATTACGTCGTTATCAGTTTTAGTGGTACGTCACACTGTGCGAGCAAATCTTTCTCTGCGCTTGTATCGCTGCATTCTGCAGTGTGGTTGCGCCATGGTTGTATTGAGTTTGAGTGCGTGGTGTATCGCGCAACCTCAGTGGCCCAACAAACCCATTCGTTTGGTGGTGCCCTTTGCACCTGGAGGGACCTCTGAAATCGTAGCGCGCACCGTGGCCAATGAACTTGGCCGGCAATGGGGCGAAACCGTGGTGGTTGAAAACAAACCCGGTGGCGCAGGCACCGTGGCGATGCAAGATGTGGCGCGCGCGGCGCCCGATGGCTACACACTCATTCTTGGTCACGTGGGCACGTTGGCAGTCAATCCCTACATGCTCAACAATCAACCTTACGATGTGAATCGTGATTTTCAGCCCATCACGTTGTTGGCCAAAGTGCCGAATGTGTTTGTGATTCACCCAAATGTACCGGCTAAAGATTTTCGAGAATTTGTGGCCTACGCCAAACGTAATCCTGGACGCATGAATTACGGTTCTGCAGGAAACGCCAGTGCCGGCCATCTGGCAATGGAATATCTCAAACTCGTGACTGGTATGTTTATCACGCACATTCCGTATCGAGGCACCGGACCGCAACTGACCGACTTGTTAGCCGGACGCACCGAAGCTTCATCAGCGGGCTTGCCTGCGTTGGCACCACACATCAAATCAGGCAAATTGCGCGCGATTGCTGTGGGCACACAACAGCGCATTCCGGCCTTACCCGACATACCGACTGTGGCAGAACTGGGCTACCGCCACTTTGAAACTGCGCAGTGGTACGGCTTACTCGCCCCGGCGGGGATCCCCAGTGATATTGCTCGACGCATCCAAGAGGACACGCAAAAGGCGTTACGTGCAAACGCCGTGACCGAACGCTTTGCAGCAGACAACGCCCTACCCGGCGGCGGCCCAGCTGTTGAATTTGCCAACTTCATCACCCAAGAACAAAAAATCTGGAGCGACATCGTACGTCGCGCAAAAATTAAACCAGATTAATTATTAGTAAAGCCAAAATAAAAAATTAGATTTTCCAGTCAGCGATCTTGCGTAGCAACGACTCACTGACTTCTCGCCTTCTCCTGCAACCAAATTTTTAGCAGCGATTGATAAGCTACATCACGTGCGTTGGCAGCCATCTTCAGCGAATCGAGTAAATGCTGTGGCAGGCTCAGTGAGATTGTCTTTGTCGTTGCCCTTGGGCATTTCCTTCATCCCAGTTAAAGCCCGGGATTTAGGTGAGGTCAATGATTATTTTTTTGTATTACCATCATGTACAAGTGTGAGTCTGCTGAAGGGTCTGCTGAAGGTTTTGCCGAAGGCTCTCGCCCGCCTCATTTCGATCAGAAGAACGGGCGTCCACCCCAAACATCAAGCGCGTGAGCAACGCTAGAACTGCCGCAGTTTCAACCAAGAACGCCGAGAAAACTCCTTAACCACAGATAACCAACGATCGTTTTAAAAGCCTCGGTGGATGTCCAATGACGGGCTGCCCACTTACAATAGTGCCCGTGACCTCCATGACCGCGCCAACACCCGCCGCACACACCCCAATGATGCAGCAATACCTCGCCCTCAAGGCCGCGGTGGTGCGCGATCACGGTGACATCTTGCTGTTTTATCGCATGGGTGATTTTTACGAGTTGTTTTTTGAAGACGCAGAAAAAGCCGCGCGATTACTCGACATCACATTAACTGCACGTGGCGCCTCTGCCGGTCAGCCAATCAAAATGGCCGGTGTGCCATTTCACGCCGCCGAGCAATATTTGGCGCGCTTGGTCAAGCACGGTGAATCAGTCGCGATTTGCGAACAAGTCGGAGATGTTGCAACCAGTAAGGGACCTGTCGAACGCAAGGTAGTGCGCATCGTCACACCCGGCACGCTTACCGATGCCGCCTTGTTAGATGACAAAGCCGAGAGCTTATTGTTAGCTATCTCGGTTGAACCCAACAGCATTGGTTTAGCTTGGTTATCGCTGGCCAGTGGCGCGCTGCGTGTGACGGAGATTGCACCTCAAGCGCTGTTGAGTGAGTTGCGCCGCATTGGTCCGGCCGAAATCTTGCTCGCTGCCGAGAGCCTCGATGAAACAGTACTACATGGATTTTCATTAACGCATCTTGCCGCGTGGCAATTTGATCGCGCTGCTGGCGAGCGCCAATTACTTGATCAGTTCAAGACCAATTCATTGGCCGGTTTTGGTTGCGAAGATCTCGGGCCCGCCATTGGCGCATGCGGAGCGCTGTTGGATTACGCACGCAAAACACAAGGGCAATCGTTAGCGCATGTGGTGTCACTCACAGCCGAACGCAGTGGTGCGTTTGTGCGACTCGATCCAGCCACCCGTCGCAATCTCGAACTCACCGAAACACTGCGCGGCGAAGCTGCGCCGACGTTGTTTTCGTTGATGGATGTCTGCGCAAGCAGCATGGGCAGCCGACTGTTACGTTATTGGCTACACCATCCATTGCGCGATCGGGACACGCTGCAAGCGCGTCACGCAGCCATTGCGATGCTACAAAACACCGCGCAGCATATTTTGCAGGCCTTGCGACAAATTTCTGATCTGGAGCGCATCACCGCGCGCGTGGCGCTCAAGAGTGCGCGGCCACGGGATCTGTCTAGCCTACGCGATAGCCTTGCGCAGTTGCCGCAGCTCGCGCAACAACTGCCGCATCAAGACGCGTTACTACAAGCAATCGCTGCGCAGCTATCTCGCACGCCCAATTGCCTCGCAACACTCACGCAAGCCATCGCACCCGAACCGTCTGCACGTATCCTAGATGGTGGAGTGATTGCCGAGGGCTATCACTCCGAGCTCGATGAATTGCGTCGCTTACAAACCAATGCCGGTGAGTTTTTGCTCGAACTCGAAACCCGCGAACGCACACGTACAGGTATTGCCAATCTGAAGGTGGAATACAACCGGGTGCATGGGTTTTATATTGAGGTCACCAACGCACAAACCGAAAAAGTGCCCGACGATTACCGCCGCCGGCAAACGCTCAAAAATGCTGAGCGTTACATCACGCCAGAATTAAAAGCGTTTGAAGATAAAGCGCTCTCGGCACGTGATCGTGCACTGGCGCTCGAAAAATCGTTGTACGACGCGCTGCTTGAGCAACTCGCGCCAGATGTGCCAGTGTTACTTGAACTGGCGCGCGCCGTGGCACAACTCGATGTACTGTGTGCGTTTTCACAACTCGCGCAATTGCATCAGTGGTGCGCACCGCAGTTTGTCCAAGCGCGTTTTCTCGATATTCAAGCCGGTCGACATCCGGTGGTCGAAGCGCAAGTCGAGCAATTTATTGCCAACGACACGCGCTTAAGTAACACGCGCCAACTGCTGTTAATCACGGGCCCCAACATGGGTGGTAAATCGACCTACATGCGTCAAGTGGCGTTGATTACGTTGCTCGCCCATGTGGGTAGCTTTGTACCTGCCACCGCGGCGCGTATCGGGCCAATTGACCAAATCTTTACGCGTATTGGTGCCTCCGATGATCTGGCTGGGGGTCGCTCTACGTTTATGGTCGAGATGACCGAAGCGGCCAATATTTTGCATAACGCCACCGAACACAGTTTGGTGCTGATGGACGAAGTAGGACGCGGCACCTCAACCTTTGATGGCTTAGCACTCGCGTGGGCGATTGCGCGTCATTTACTTGAACATAATCGCGCGTTGACTTTGTTTGCCACGCACTACTTCGAGCTCACACGCATCAGTCAAGATTATCCGCAAGCCGCGAACGTGCATCTCGACGCCATTGAGCATCAAGATCGGATTGTGTTTTTGCATGCCGTTGAAGAAGGTCCCGCCTCACAAAGTTACGGACTCCAAGTAGCGGCGCTCGCTGGTGTGCCCAAGAGCGTGATTCGTCAAGCGCGTCGCACCCTTCAACAGCTCGAAGACAACGCCCCCAACCGCAGTGCGCAAACAGATTTATTTACCGTCAGCGCCGAACCCGAACCAACCGAACCCGCTATCGATCCTATGCGTGCGGCACTGACGCAAGTCAATCCAGATACACTCACGCCGCGCGATGCGCTTGAATTACTTTACCGATTAAAGGTCCTATGAATCGTTTGACGAAGCGCATCTGGCTGTCACGTATCGCAAGCCTGTTGTTTGTGTTATTGCTCGGTGCTTGCGCATCTACGCCGTCGTTTTACCGCGCACCGTTTGAATTTGCGCTGTTGGGCGATACCCCCTATTCCGATGCAGACGTTGTGCGCCTCGATCAAGTGATCGATCAAATCAATACGGCACAACCCGCATTTGTGGTGCATTTAGGCGACATCACCGCAGGCCGTGGCCCGTGTTCTGATGCTTGGTTAGAAGCTCGCAAAGTGCAATTCATGCGCTTTCAAGCCCCGTTTGTTTTAACGCCTGGCGATAACGACTGGACCGATTGCCATCGCACGGGGTTTGATCCTCTGGAGCGCTTAGAAAAAATGCGCGTGTTGTTTCATGGCGCGCCACCCACCGCGTTGCGTGCTGCACAACAGTCTGGCGCTTATACAGAACATGTTCGTTGGCAAGCAGGCGGCGCGGTGTTTGTCACCATCAATGTGCCTGGCAGCAACAACAATCTTGGACGCACACCTGCAGCCGATGCAGAACATTACGCACGTATGCCGCAGGTGTTGCGTTGGTTATCGGAAGCAGTACAAGCGGCAAGCGCAGCTGATGTGCACAGCTTGTTTGTCATGTTCCAAGCCAACCCAGATTTTGAAGGCACCTATCCCCCGCCCAAAGGCGCACCCGATGGTTTTGCGAGTTTGCGCGCCGCCTTAATTCAACACGCGCAAACCTTGGGTAAGCCCCTGATCGTGGTGCATGGCGATACCCACGCGTTTAAACACGATCGTCCGGTCGCGGCAGCACCCAATCTCGTGCGGATTGAGGTGGATGGTTGGCCCACCGTGGGGTGGTTGCGCATCGGGCTCGGCCCGGGTAGCACGCTACAAATCGAGCGACATCGCTTGCCCTAGCGTCTGACAGCGCATCGGTTTACGCAGCGATGCACGCCAACATCGCATGATGGATGCGCTTGGCACTACAATGAAGCGTTGTGAATTTGCGCCCCGCTGCTTAGCCTTTGTTTTCACTTCAAAATTCCCTGCCATCTCATTGCGTCGATACGGTTGATCAATGGCACAGCCCTTGCGTTGATTTTTTTTGAATAGATGCAGTACGGTAATAACAACCCAGTTCTTTTTTCAACGGAGTTTGACCTCATGCAAAAAACGCTGATTGTGAGTGCCCTTGCGGCCGCGACACTCGCTTTATCCCCCCTAGCGAATGCACAAGGCACCTTGCGCATTGGCATGACCGCTGCAGATGTCCCAACCACCACGGGCATGCCCAACAACGGATTCGAAGGCATGCGCTTTTTGGGTTACCCCGTGTTTGAACCTTTGGTCGCATGGGACCTTTCTAAGGGTGACAAACCTGCAGGATTACGCCCTGGGCTCGCCACCAGCTGGAAGCAAGACGCCAAAGACCCAAGCACCTGGATTTTCGCGTTACGCAAAGACGTCAAGTTCCACGATGGCACACCATTTAATGCCGACGTGTTCGTCTGGAACATGGAACGCTACATGAATGACAAGTCCAAACAGTTTGAACCGCCTGCCGCGGGTTTAATGCGTGCCCGTAATCCCTACATCAAGTCGTATAAAAAAATCGACGACTACACGGTCAGCGTTACCACCATTCGTCCGCTGTCTTATTTTCCGATGTTGATGGTGTATCCACTGATGGCCAGTCAAGTAGGCTGGGAAAAAGCAGGTTCATGGGCTGAATTTGCTAAAGCCCCCGCCGGTACTGGTGGATTCAAAATCGCGCGCTGGACGCCTCGTCAGAGTGCAGAGCTTGAAAAAAATACTGCCTATTGGGATAAAACGCGCATCCCCAAGCTCGACAAAATTGTCTTGCTTCCGATTCCTGAAGCCAACACGCGTACTGCGGCTTTGCGCTCGGGCCAAGTCGATTGGGTAGAAGCTCCTGCACCCGATGCTATTCCTAGCCTCAAGCAAGCGGGCTTCACGATTTCGACGAACTCCTATCCACATTACTGGCCGTGGTTTCTAAACACCACCAAAGCACCGTTCAACGACATGCGCGTGCGCCAAGCCATTAACTACTGCGTGGATCGCGAAGCCGTGGTGAAGCTGGTTGGTGGCATGGCCGAACCATCGACGGGATATTTCTCAAAGAAAAATCCTAACTACGGCGTCCCCGCACAGCAATACAAATACGACCCAGCTAAAGCCAAGCAATTGCTCACCGCTGCAGGTTATCCAGAAGGCAAACGTATTCCGGTGAAGGTCATGATCTCGACCTCGGGTTCAGGACAGATGCAACCCTTGCCGATGAACGAGCTGGTTCAACAACAAGTTGCATCCTGCGGTTTTGATGTGAGCTTCGAAGTAGTGGAGTGGGGCTTGGTGCTCAACGCGTGGCGTAATGGCGCACCCTCAAAAGAATCGCGTGGTGTAGATGGCTTAAACATTTCGAGCCCATCGATGGATATCGCCACCATGGCACGCTACCTGCTGTCTGGCAATGGCGGACCCAACGGCGCCAACTGGGGCCACTTTAAGAGCGAAGCCTACGACCGCATCTTGCAACGCATCGAAACTACCAGCGATGCAGGCGAGCTGGCCCGCGGCACCACGCAAGCACATCAGCTGATTGTCGATGAGGCACCGTATTTATTCGTGGTACACGACCTGAATCCAGTGGCCTTTACTAAAAAGGTCAAAGGCTTTGTGCAGGCACAGTCGTGGTTCCAGGATTACAGCAAGGTATACATCGACAACAAGTAACATCGACTAGGTCGCAACATCACTGCGCCCACGCTGTTACAGGCTTGGGCGCAGTGCGTTGTAGGCTCACTGACGTTACAACGCCGCCGAATGAGCGTTGTTAATGACTGGTGTGGGCGGCGATATACGTTTTAATCGCCGCCACGTCGGCATCCATCACCTCAAAGCGCTGCGCGAGCGCTTCAATGTTTTCGTATCCGCTCGGACGATCGGCGTCACGCCCTAACGCCTCACGAATGGTCTCTGAAAACTTTGCCGGTAAGGCGGTCTCAAGACACAGCATCGGTATACCGGGCTCGCGCTGCTCTAGGGCCACCTTGTAGCCATCGGCCGTGTGCGGATCAATCACGGTTTGATAACGCGCAAACACATCACGAATGGTCTGTAAGCGTTGGGCGTGCGTACTGCAACCCGACACAAACCCACTGGCGGCCATCTTGTCGCGATAGGCTGTCGAAGACAAATCAAAGTGCCCCGTCGTTTCTAACGTGCGCCAGAGCGCGGCGAGCTGTTGTGGGTCACGATCAACTAAGTCGTAGACATAACGCTCAAAGTTTGAGGCCTTTGAAATATCCATCGATGGGCTTGAGGTGGCATGCACTTCTTGACTACGCCTTGGGCGATAGATACCCGTACGAAAAAATTCATCGAGCACATTGTTTTCGTTGGTGGCGAGTACCAATTTTCGGATTGGCAAACCCAGCTGACGGGCAATGTGTCCGGCGTAAATGTTGCCGAAATTTCCGGAGGGAACGGCAAACGAGACGCACTGATCGTTGCTTTGCGTCGCCGCAAAATATCCCTTGAAGTAGTACACCACTTGCGCTGCCACGCGCGCCCAATTAATTGAATTGACCGTGCCAATGTGCTGTTGTGCTTTAAAAGACGCATCAGCAGACACCGCCTTCACCATATCTTGGCAATCATCAAAGACCCCGCGCACCGCCACATTAAAAATATTGGCGTCTTGCAACGAAAACATTTGCGCAGTTTGAAACGCACTCATACGCTGATGTGGCGACAACATGAACACCCGCACGCCCCGCTTCCCACGCATGGCATATTCAGCGGCTGAGCCTGTGTCGCCCGATGTCGCGCCAAGAATATTTAACTGCGCGCCACGTTTGGCAAGGGTGTGCTCAAAGATGTGCCCTAAAAATTGCATGGCCACATCTTTAAACGCTAACGTTGGGCCATTGGAGAGACGCAGCAAATAGAAATCTTTTTCGAGTGCGTGTAGCGGCGTGATGTCATCACTACGAAACACCACCTTGGTGTAGGTGCGCTCAACTAACGTGCGTAAATCGGCGCTGGGGATATCGTGAATAAAGTAGCCCAACACCGTTGCAGCCAATTCGGCATAGGACATACGACGCATCGCTTGCAGCGTATCCGCATCGATACTTGGATACGATTGCGGCACATACAACCCGCCATCGGGCGCGAGGCCTTCAAGCAAAATATCGGTAAAGCCAAGCGGCTTACCGCCGCCGCGTGTGCTGACGTAGTTCATGAACGTTGACCTAACTTGTGTGCGTTTACAGCAGTTCTTCCATACGAATCCGCGTGACCTGACCCACTACGGTGGCCAAACGCTCAATGCGGGCAATCGCAGTATCGACATTTTTTTCGATCGCTTGATGCGTGAGCAACACGATATCCACGTGCACCTCTCCTTCAGCAGGCTCTTTTTGCACCATGGCGCCAATCGAGATACGGGCCGCCGCAAGAATGCGTGTGATATCCGCTAACACGCCAGGGCGATCCACCACACGCATCCGCAAGTAATAGGAGGTTTGCACCTCACCCATCGGCAGGATAGGCGTGCTCGACAATTGATCTGGTTGAAATGCCAGATGCGGCACACGATGCTCAGGGTCCGCGGTAATTAATCGCGTTACATCGACCAAATCAGCAACCACTGCGCTGGCCGTCGGCTGGCTGCCCGCACCCGCGCCGTAATACATGGTCGCGCCCACTGCATCACCTTTAGCAAGCACCGCGTTCATTACGCCCTCGACATTGGCGATCAAGCGCGAAGCAGGGACGAGCGTCGGATGCACACGCAACTCGATACCTTTTTTTGCTCGCCGCGTGATACCGAGCAACTTAATCCGATAGCCCAGCGCTTCAGCATATTCGATGTCTTTACGCGTAAGTTTAGAAATACCTTCGGTGTAAGCCTTCTCAAATTGCATGGGGATGCCAAACGCAATCGCCGAAATAATGGTGAGCTTATGCGCCGCGTCGATGCCTTCGATATCAAAAGTCGGATCAGCCTCAGCATAGCCTTTTTGCTGCGCTTGGCCGAGCACGGTCTCAAAGGGCAAACCCTTATCGCGCATTTCGGAAAGAATAAAATTTGAAGTGCCATTGATGATGCCGGCAATCCACTCAATGCGATTGGCCGATAAACCTTCGCGTAGCGCCTTGATCACCGGAATACCACCGGCCACCGCCGCCTCAAAGGCCACCATCACGCCCTTTTTTTGCGCCGCTGAAAAGATGGCGTTACCGTGTTTAGCGAGTAGTGCTTTATTGGCCGTGACGACATGCTTACCGTGACGAATCGCCTCCATTACCAAGGTGCGCGCTACACGATCGCCACCGATCAGTTCGACGACAATATCCACATCGGGCGAACACACCACTTGCATGGCATCGGCAGTCACCTTGACCTTGCCACCCGTGATTTTTTTAGCGTGCGCCACCTCGCGATCGGCCACCATGGTGATGCGAATCGGGCGACCGGCACGACGCCGAATTTCGCTGGCGTTACGTTGCAACACATCCCAGGTGCCACGACCTACTGTACCAATGCCCAACAAACCAACGCGTATGGGTTTCATATCAAACCATCCTTACGAAACATTTCTTTAATGCCGCGCACTGCTTGGCGCAACCGATGTTCATTTTCGATTAACGCAATCCGCACATGATCATCACCATAGTCACCAAAGCCCACGCCGGGTGAAACCGCGATCTTGGCTTCGTTGAGTAACTTCTTGGCAAATTCAAGCGAGCCCATCTTGGCGTAGGGTTCCGGAATTTTTGCCCAGACATACATCGATGCCTTGGGGTTCTCGACCATCCAGCCAGCGTCGTGTAAGCCATGCACCATCACGTCGCGACGCTTTTGATACTTCATGCGAATTTCTTCGACGCACTCTTGCGGCCCATCTAAAGCAATAATGGACGCCACTTGAATCGGCGCAAAGGTGCCGTAATCGTGATAACTCTTGATGCGCGCGAGCGCAGAGACGAGCGCTTCATTGCCGACCATGAAGCCCACTCGCCAACCGGCCATGTTGTAGCTTTTCGACATGGTAAAAAATTCGACTGCCACATCCCGCGCACCTGGCACTTGCATGATCGATGGTGCTTTGTAGTCATCAAACACAATATCGGCGTAGGCCAAATCATGCACCACCAAAATGTTGTGCGCTTTGGCTAGCGCCACTACTTTTTCGAAGAATTCAAGCTCGACACATTGCGCCGTCGGGTTGGATGGAAAGCCAATGATCAACATCTTGGGCTTCGGAATCAGCTCACGAATCGCGCGCTCGGCTTCGGCAAAAAAATCGACACCTGGCGTCATCTGCACCGAACGAATATCTGCACCCGCAATGATGGCGCCGTAAATATGAATCGGGTACGAAGGATTCGGTACCAACACCGTGTCGCCCGCATCTAATGTAGCGAGCATCAAATGCGCCAAACCCTCTTTGGATCCAATCGTGACAATTGCTTCAGTATCTGGATTAAAGCTCACCGCGTAACGACGCTGATACCAATCGCAAATCGCGCGACGCAGGCGTGGAATGCCTTTAGACACCGAGTAACCGTGCGTGTCCTCGCGCTGCGCCGCTTCGACCAGCTTTTGCACGATGTGCGGTGGCGTGGGTCCGTCTGGATTACCCATCGACAGATCGATGATGTCCTCACCACGCCGACGCGCAGCCATTTTTAATTCCGCCGTGATGTTGAACACGTACGGTGGCAATCGTTTGATGCGTGCAAACTCTCTCATGGGAATTGTTTTCCGCTTGTGATGCGGCTAGCCGAGATAGCCGGTGACCAAAAGGTTACAATTTTACGCGAGCTTCGCTGCTCACCGACACACTTTGCTGCAATCTCTGACGGAACTACCTTTGAATTTTTCTTCTAATCCCGCGCCATCGACCTGGCCACGATCAGTTTTACTGCTCATCGCCGGCCTATTTACGTGGGTTTGGTTGGCGGCGCTGGGTGGGCGGGGCTTATTTAGCCCAGATGAAGGGCGCTATGCCGAAATCGCCCGCGAAATGCTCGCGCGCGGAGACTGGATTTTGCCGCATCTCAACGCCTACCCCTACTTTGAAAAACCGCCGTTGCAGTATTGGGCAACCGCCACCGCTTTTCAATGGTTTGGTACGCACGATTGGAGCGCGCGTTTGTGGACGGGCCTCTGTGGCTTACTCACGGTGTTTGCATGTGCTTGGACTGGCCAGGTACTGTTTGATCGTCAGCGTGGCATCGTCGCTGCGTTGGTGCTTGGCAGTAGTTTGCTTTGGTACTACTTAGGTCATTACGCAACGCTCGATATGGGGGTGGCTGCGATGCTCAGCGGCGCAGTGTTTGCGTTTATTTATGCACAACACGATCGCGCTTCATTGAATGCACAACGCATTGGCATGTATGTGGCTTGGGCCTGTGCGGCATTGGCAGTGCTGTCAAAAGGACTGATTGGCATCGTGCTGCCGCTGGGCACCTTGGCCGCTTATGTGCTTTGGCAGCGGGATTGGGCTCGATTAAAAAAATTACATTTGCGCTGGGGATTGGTCATCTTCTTTTGTATGACTGCACCGTGGTTTATCGCCGCCAGTGCGCAACATGCGCAGTTCGCGCAGTTTTTCTTTGTGCACGAGCATTGGACGCGGTTTGTCACCACCTCGCATGGACGCAGCGCGCCGGGATGGTATTTCATCCCTGTGATTTTGATTGGCCTAGCGCCCTGGACCTTTGCGCTACCCGGCGCCCTTGCGCGCGCTTTGCACCGCACCACAACGCAGTTTCAACCACAACGCTTTCTATTGACTTGGATCGTGGTGGTGTTTAGTTTTTTTTCGCTCTCAGGCTCAAAGCTACCTTCGTACGTGTTGCCAATCTTTCCTGCCGCTGCATTGCTGATTGCGGATTGGCTTTGCGTTAGTCGTCGTCGCCGAATTTTTTGGATTTGCGCGAGCACCGCGTTCGCGGCCGCGTGTTTGTATGCGGTTGCTGAACCGTGGCTCGCCAGTGATTCCAATCCAGCGCATGTGGCCGCCTTTATGCCGTGGATGCACCCAGCGACGCTCGCACTCACCCTCTGCGCAGGCCTTGCTGCAGGGTTTGCGTGGTGGGCTAAACCAGCGATAGCGCAAACCTTGCTTGCCGTCGGTGGCGTGGCCTTTGTTCAGCTCTTGTTGGTCGGCTACACAGCACTGGCCCCTGTATACTCTGCCCGCGATGTGGTGGCACAAATGACTGCCCAACCCTCGCCCCCTGCCGCTTCGGACACGCTCTATCTCGTGGATACCTTCGACCACGCATTTCTTTTTTACGCCAATCGCACCGGAATCATGGTCGGTTATCGCGATGAGTTGGTACAACCCATTCAATGGGCACCCGGCGCTTATTTACCCTCGGTAAGTGCCTTCGAGCGCGTATGGCAAAACGAACAAAACGCCATCGCGCTGATGCGCCCGTCGATGTATACCGAATTACAAGCACGCGGTTTACCGATGCGTGAACTTGCACGCGATGTGCGTCGTGTGGTGGTGTCACGTCAATGAGCCAATCGCCCGCAGCGTTTCTGCCCTTCACCCGCCCGAGTATCGACGAAGCGACCATCGCTGGAGTGGTGGACGTGTTGCGCTCCGGATGGTTGACCAGCGGCCCGCAGATGCGCGCGTTCGAAGCGCGTCTGAGTGATTATTTTGGTGGGCGCGCCGTGTGCAGTTTGGTTTCGGGAACGGGGGCCCTCGAACTCGCACTCACCGTCATTGGCGCGGGCCCTGGCGATGAAATTATCACCACCCCACTTTCTTGGGTCGCCACCGCCAATGTGATCGTACGCGCTGGTGCCAAACCCGTCTTTGTGGATATCGATCCTGTGACGCGCAACATCGATCCCGCTCGTATCGAAGCCGCCATGACACCACGCACCAAAGCAATTCTTGCTGTCGATATGGCAGGGCTACCGTTTGATCGATCACAGGTCTATGCCATCGCAAAAAAACATGGCGTACGGGTGATTGAAGATGCCGCGCAAAGCTTGGGTGCGCAATGGAACGGTCAACGCATTGGCAGCATGGGTGACATCACGTGTTTTTCTTTTCATGCCAATAAAAATCTCACCACTGCAGAAGGCGGCTGTATCGTCCTGAGTGATCCTGATGAAGCCGCGCGGTGTGTACGCTTGCGCTTGCAAGGCGTTACACGACTTGAAGGCGGTGAACAAGAAGTCGAAGAAGCAGGCGCCAAACTCAACCTCACTGACGTTGCTGCGCGTATTGGTTTAGGACAGCTCGATCAGCTTGAGGCATTCAACGCGCAGCGCCACATCTTAGCCAAACGCTACTTTCAACGATTGGATCGCACGCTGGGTTGCACGCTACCGCTGGAAGATTTCAGCAACACCAATTGGCATATGTTTCAAATCTTGCTGCCACTGGCCAATTTGCGTGCGAGCCGCGCCGAGGTCATGCAAGCCTTGCACAATCTGGGGATCGGTACCGGTGTGCACTATCCGGCAATGCATTTATTCAAGCTGTATCGCGCCCAAGGTTGGCGTGAGGGCGATTTTCCACATGCAGAAGCGGTGGGACGCAGCACCCTGACCTTACCGTTGTTTCCTGCGATGCAACCACAAGATGTCGATCGCGTGTGTCACGCGCTCAGCACTGTCCTTCGTCCCCTAATGATTGCACCTGCCGCATGAGCACACCCCACGTTTCGATCATTATTCCGGTTTACAACGAAGCCGCTGTCTTGCCTGCGTTGTTTGCGCGACTCTATCCAGCACTGGATGCGCTTCAAAAAAGCTATGAAGTTATTTTTATCAATGACGGTAGCCGCGACCGGTCTGCCGCACTCTTACGCGAACAATTTCAAGCACGTCCAGACGTGACGCGAGTGATTTTATTCAATGGCAATTTTGGTCAGCACATGGCCATTGTGGCGGGCTTTGAACGCGCACGTGGTGAGCAGATCGTGACACTCGATGCCGATTTACAAAACCCACCAGAAGAAATTGGAAAGTTACTCACACAGCTGGATGCGGGTCACGATTATGTTGGTGGCGTGCGTGCCGCGCGCCAAGACACAGCGTTTCGTCGCTGGGCCTCGTATTTAATGAATCGTATTCGCGAACGTACCACGCACATTCGTATGACCGACCAAGGCTGCATGTTGCGCGCTTACAGTCGCAGCGTTGTTGATGCCATTAATTTATGTCGCGAATCGAACACCTACATCCCGGCATTGGCTTATACCTTTGCGCTGCATCCGGTTGAAATTTCTGTGGCGCATGCTGAGCGTGCAGCGGGCGAATCAAAATATTCGTTGTACAGTCTTGCACGATTAAACTTTGATTTAATGACGGGGTTTTCGCTAGCGCCACTGCAGCTGTTTTCGTTGCTCGGTATGTTGGTATCGGTCGGTTCAGTGTGTTTGTATTTAGTCATCATGCTGCAACGCTGGGTCGTGTCTGGCAGTTTCATGGAAGGTTTGCGCACTATCTGGGATCGCGACATCCTGCAATTCTTTTTAATTGGACTGGTGTTATTTGGCCTTGGGTTGCTCGGCGAATATATCGGTCGAATTTACGAACAAGTACGCCAACGTCCACGCTATCTTGTGCAAGGGGTCCTTGAGCGACATGCCGATGACTGACCCTGTGCGCAGCCGCCGTGCGCGCGCGGTTGTGTTTGCGTATCACAACGTTGGCGTGCATTGTTTATACAGCCTACTGGCACACGATGTTGAGGTTGCCTTGGTGGTCACACACCCAGATGACCCCAACGAAAACCAATGGTTTGCCAGCGTAGGTGAGCTTGCCAAAGAACATCACCTGCCCGTGCTATATGTCGAGGATGCGCAATCGGCGCAACTACGCGCACAAATCCTAGCGATCGCGCCTGATTTTATTTTTTCATTTTATTTTCGTCGCATGCTACCCACCGCGCTATTAGCGCTGGCTACACGGGGCGCGTTGAACATGCACGGTGCGTTGCTACCCAAATACCGTGGACGCGCTCCGGTGAATTGGGCCGTGATTCACGGCGAAACTGAAACCGGCGCAACCCTGCATTACATGACGGCCAAACCTGACGCGGGTGATATTGTTGGCCAAGAACGCGTCACGATTCTTCCAGACGAAACCGCCGGTGAAGTGTTCGATAAAGTCACCTTCGCAGCGCAAGCACTCATGCAACGCGTGTTACCAGATCTACTCAAGGGCACCGCCCAAGCACAAGCACAAGATCTTTCGCAAGGCAGTTATTTTGGTGGGCGTCGCCCAGAAGATGGACAGATCGACTGGTCGGCGGATGCGCACACCATCCACAATCTTGTGCGCGGGGTTGCGCCACCCTACCCCGGGGCTTTTACCGAAGTACGCGGGCTACATCTGCGGGTGTTACGCACGCGGCTAGAACCGCAAAGTAGCCCAGCCACAGACGCACCCGC
Organism: uncultured bacterium; assembly: GCA_963923385.1. GTDB lineage: Bacteria > Pseudomonadota > Gammaproteobacteria > Burkholderiales > SG8-39 > SZAS-79. The sequence continues at coordinate 26,824 of CAWUMP010000001.1, forward strand.
GCTTTATGTGCAAGGCGATGCTTGCTTTGTGGACTGCCTGCAAGGTGGTCGACTACGTCTGCTAGACCTCGAAATTGACGGTAAATCAGCCAATGCGGCTCAGTTCGCGTTACGCTTCGGGTCTGAACGCATTGCACTCGGGTCCGCGCCCACCGACAAGGCAAATACCATTCCCTCTTCTATCCAGACTTAAACAATTACCGCTCATGAAAAAAAAGCTGCTGATTCTTGGTGTCAACGGGTTTATTGGTCATCATTTGTCGAAACGACTACTCGATGATACGGACTGGGAAATCTACGGAATGGACATGCAGTCCGATCGCGTGGAGGCATTACGCGAAAATAAGCGCTTTCATTTTTTTGAAGGCGATATCACCATCAATAAAGAGTGGATCGAATATCACATCCGTAAATGTGACACGGTAATTCCACTGGTGGCGATTGCCACACCAGCCCTCTACGTGCGCGAACCACTACGCGTGTTTGAACTCGACTTTGAAGCCAACTTACCCATCGTGCGTTCTTGCGTAAAACACAAGAAACGTCTGGTGTTTCCCTCAACCTCCGAAGTGTATGGCATGAGTCGCGATACCGAATTCGATCCAGAACACTCCGAGTTAGTGCTTGGTCCGATTAACAAGCAACGTTGGATTTACTCGTGCGCCAAACAACTCATGGATCGTGTCATTTGGGCTTATGGGCAACAAGAAAAACTCGACTTCACTCTGTTTCGTCCGTTCAATTGGATTGGTTCTGGGCTCGACTCACTCAACGCTGCCAAAGAAGGTAGCTCGCGCGTGATCACGCAATTTTTGGGACACATTGTGCGGGGTGAAAATATTCAATTAGTCGATGGCGGAAAACAAAAACGCGCTTTTACGTATATCGACGATGGCATCGATGCATTAACGCGCATCATCGCTAACCCCAAGCGCGTGGCGAGCGGTAACATTTACAACATCGGTAACCCACGCAATAACATTTCGATTCGCGAATTGGCCACACGCATGCGTGCCTTGGCACTCGAACTCCCCGAGTACGCCGCCAATGCCAAACGCATGCGCATCGTCAACACCACCGCGCAAAAATATTACGGTGGTGGCTATCAAGACGTACAACATCGTGTCCCGAAGATCACCAACACCCGTCATGATTTAGGCTGGCGCCCACGGGTCAACATGGACGATGCACTCGCGCGTATTTTTGATGCCTATCGCGGTGACGTGATCGGCGCTCGCCACCTCGTCGATTAAGCGCGCGTCTGGTTGAAGCTCGCGCTCAAAATCGATGTCGACACCTATCGCGGCACGCGCGAAGGGATACCCAACCTGCTGCGTCAGCTTGGCTCGGCGGGCGCAGACGCAACGTTTTTATTTTCGCTGGGCCCAGATCACACGGGGCGCGCCATCAAACGCGTATTTCGTCGTGGGTTTCTTGCCAAAGTGCAACGTACGTCGGTAATTGAGCACTACGGACTACGCACCTTACTCTACGGCACGCTGCTACCTGGCCCAGACATTGGCAAACAGTGCGCGGATGAATTACGCGCCGTGGCGCAGGCCGGTTTTGAAACTGGCATACACACCTGGGATCACATCGCTTGGCAAGATGGGGTGTTGCGCGCATCAATCGATCGAACACAACAGATGATGCAACGTGCATTTGATCGCTACGCAGAACTATTTGGTCAAGCAGCCACCGTACACGGCGCAGCCGGCTGGCAAATGAACACGGCAGCCTATGCCTTCGAATCCGCCTTGGGGTTTCGCTACGCGTCCGACACGCGCGGAGTTTGTCCGTTTATTCCGGTGGTGGATGGCAAGGCGTGCGTTCCACAACTGCCCACCACCTTACCGACGCTCGATGAATTAATTGGTGTCGACGGTGCCACGCCAGAAGACGCTGCACGTCAATTACTGGCACGGACCGAGCAGGCACCAGCGACCGGACACGTCTACACCTTGCATGCAGAGCTCGAGGGCGCACGTTTAGCCGGCGTGTTCGACACACTACTCAAGGGTTGGCAAACACAGGGCTACCAACTAGTCAGTATGCAAAGGCTATTCGATTCGCTCGACAGCGCGACCTTGCCGCGTCATCACGTGATACATGCCCCACTCGAGGGCCGCAGCGGCACACTGGCACAACAGGGGCCACGACAATGAAACTGCACGCTGCCGCGCCGACCCACCTTTACACCATCACCGGCTACGGCGCGGATTTTGTACAGATCAATGCAGAGCGTCACACCAATCATTTGATCGTGACACCGGAAGCACTGTATCCCTGGTCGGTGCGCAACTTTGATGCACTCACACCCGACGATTTTTCAGTGTTATTGAGCCTCAGCGTTGAAGTCGTGATTCTCGGCACAGCCACACGCCAACGCTTTGCGCACCCTCGACTGATACAACACCTCACCCAAGCACGTATTGGAGTTGAATGTATGGATTTACAAGCGGCCTGTCGAACCTACAACATCTTGATGTCTGAAGAACGTAAAGTGGCCGCCGCTTTGTTATTTGAATGAAAGCTCTCGTATGAGTCTACTCAGCGCCTTATTGATCGCCACAGGTGTACTACTCAACACCGCAGCACAACTGTTGTTAAAAGCAGGCACCAACGCGGTCGGATCATTTGCATTCACACTCGATACTGCGCTCAGTACGGCACTTCGACTTGCGTTCAACCCCTATATTTTGGGTGGTTTGAGCTGTTACGCGATTAGTTTGGTGGTGTGGTTAATGGCCTTATCTCGTACCGAAGTCAGCATCGCTTACCCCATGCTTTCAATCGGATTTGCGCTCAACGCCGCCATCGCCTGGTGGTGGTTAGGCGAAGCCATCAGCGTGCAGCGCGTCGTCGGCGTGAGCATCATCATTGTTGGCGTGTTTCTTGTGGCACGCTCTTAACGAAAGGGCCCGTCGTGACTGACGCATTGGGTTGGCGTAAAAAATTTGCGGTTCTGATTCCTTCGACAAACACCAGCGTACAGCCCGAGTTTGATGGGATGCGCCCACCCGGTGTAACCAACCACACCAGTCGAATACGAATTCCTAACGATCCACTCAAAAACGACGATGATTTTCGGCAGCTCGTTGAAAATATCGCCAGCGCACAACTCGAAGCCGTCGATAGCGCCATGAGTTGCGAACCCGATCACATCGTGCTGGGAATTTCGGTGGAAACATTTTGGGGTGGACGTGCCGCGAGCGAACGATTGATGGCGGATCTGCGTCAGCACACAGGCTTGCCTGTCGCTGGTGGCGCAGGCGCATGTGATGCAGCATTTAA
>CAWUMP010000002.1:0-28424 GCA_963923385.1 uncultured bacterium
GCGCGCGAATTGGCTCAAGACCCTGCCAATAAAGCCTTTGCTGATGAAGAACTGCGTGCCGCGAGCGCGCAGCTCCTGACGCTAGAGGCTGAGTTGCAGCGCGCGTTATTACCCAAAGACCCCAATGACGAACGCAATATTTTTCTAGAAATTCGCGCCGGCACCGGTGGGGATGAATCAGCCTTGTTTGCGGGGGATTTATTGCGCATGTATACGCGCTTTGCCGAGCGTCAGCGTTGGCAGGTGGAGTTGGTTTCGGAAAGTGCGTCTGAGTTAGGTGGCTATCGCGAAGTGATTGTGCGATTGGTTGGGCAAGGTGCGTATTCGCGTTTAAAGTATGAGTCTGGCGCGCATCGTGTGCAGCGTGTGCCAGCGACTGAAGCGCAAGGCCGGATTCATACCTCCGCCTGTACGGTTGCGGTGTTACCCGAAGCTGCAGAAATTGATGCAGTAGTTTTAAACCCAGCCGACTTGCGCATTGATACCTTCCGCGCTTCAGGCGCGGGTGGGCAGCACATCAACAAAACTGATTCAGCTGTGCGTATCACCCATTTACCCACGGGGATTGTGGTGGAATGCCAAGATGGTCGCTCGCAGCATAAAAATAAAGCGCAAGCGATGGCCGTGTTGGCTGCGCGAATTCATGATGTGCAAACACGCGCACAAGCGGCGCAAACCGCTGCCACAAGAAAATCTTTGGTGGGCACCGGCGATCGCTCCGAACGGATTCGTACGTATAACTTTCCGCAAGGTCGGATTACCGATCATCGAATCAACCTGACGCTCTACAAAATTGATCGTTTTATGGACGGTGAAATCGAAGAGGTCATTGATGCCTTGGCGGCTGAGCAACAAGCCGAGCAACTGGCGCAACTTGCACAAGGTGAGGCCGGAGGGATGCATTGAACGTTGCGCAAGCCTTATCTGCCGCTGGATTACCGCTCGCTGAAGCACGTACGTTATTGGCTTCGGCCTGTATGTGCTCGCGTGAATCGTTAATTGCACACACCGAGCGCGAGGTGCCCGCAACGCGCCTGGCCGTGTTTGAAGCTTATGCCACACAACGTCGTCATGGTATTCCGATGGCGTATGTGTTGGGTGAGCGTGAATTTTATGGATTGATGCTGAAGGTAAATCCTTGCGTGCTCATCCCGCGCCATGAAACCGAGCTGCTGGTTGAAATTGCCCTTGAGTTAGCGCCAGCACAAGCATCTGTTTTAGATTTGGGTACGGGTTCGGGTGCAGTGGCCGTGGCTCTTGCACATACGCGCCGTGATCTGTCACTGACCGGTGTGGACATCGCCGAAGATGCGCTCGCGGTTGCACGTAAAAATGCAGATCGCTTGAAGTTACCAATTCAATGGCGTTTGGGTCGATGGTACGAGCCGGTGGGTGGCATGCGCTTTCATGTGATTGCATCTAACCCGCCCTATATTGCTGAGTTTGACCCGCACCTGGTGCAAGGCGATGTCCGTTACGAGCCACGCTCGGCTTTGATCAGTGGCGCGGACGGCCTAGTTGCGTTACGCGAAATCATCTTCGGCGCCCCCCAAGCGCTCCACCCTAGCGGCTGGTTGGCGCTGGAACATGGCCATGATCAGGCGCCAGCGGTGACGGCGATGCTCAACGCCGCCGGATTTTCGCAGGTGCAATCGCGGTGCGATCTTGCAGGGATTGCGAGATGCACCTACGGCCAGTATGATCCCGAGTAATCTGATCAGGTAATCCGGAGGCAGTATGAGCGTACAAGAACGTATTCGTGAGCAAGTCCAAGGCAATGACGTGGTGCTTTACATGAAGGGCACGCCGCAATTTCCGCAGTGCGGATTTTCTTCCGCGGCAGTTCAGGTGCTGCGTGCGTGTGGCATTCGTCGTGTGATGGCCGTGAATGTGCTCGAAGATCCAGAAATTCGTCAGGGCATCAAAGAGTTTGCTAACTGGCCGACCATCCCGCAGCTGTATGTGAACGGTGAATTTGTCGGTGGATCGGACATCATGAAAGAGATGTACGAGTCAGGCGAGCTACAAAGTCTGCTGGGTCCTGTAGCACAAGCACAAGCAGAGCAAGCTTAAGCGCGCATTACGCGCGGCTTATTTTTTTAAGCGTTGTCTTGCCTGCGCTGCGGCTCGACGCACTTGTGTTGGCGCCGTGCCACCCAAGTGCGCGCGACGTGCCAGCGAGCCCTCTAGCGTTAACCAGCCCTTAACGTCTGCGCTAATCCGCGCAGAAAATACTTGTAACTCTTTTAAGCTGAGATCGGCAAGATCGCAGCCTTTTGTTTCGGCAGCTTTCACCGCCGCCGCGACAATTTCATGGGCATCGCGAAACGCAATGCCTTTGCACACCAAATAATCGGCGAGATCAGTTGCTGTGGCGTAGCCCTCGAGAGCCGCAGCGCGCATGCGCGCCGGTACGGGTCGAATGCCGGTCACCATATCGGCAAACACGCTCAAGCAATCACGCAGCGTGTCGATGGTGTCGAACACGGGCTCTTTGTCTTCTTGATTGTCTTTGTTATAGGCCAGCGGTTGCGCTTTCATTAGCACCAATAAGCCCATCAGATGACCAATCACGCGACCTGATTTGCCGCGCACGAGTTCGGGCACATCGGGATTTTTCTTTTGCGGCATGATCGATGAGCCAGTACAAAACCGATCGGCGATCGTGACAAAGCCGTAGCGTGGGCTGACCCACAAAATGAGCTCTTCAGACAGTCGCGATAAGTGCACCAAAATTAAACTCGCACAGGCACAAAACTCAATAGCGAAATCACGATCAGACACCGCGTCCAGCGAGTTACTACACACGCCTTCAAAGCCCAATGTTTTTGCCACATGCAAACGGTCGATGGGGTAAGTGGTTCCGGCCAAGGCCGCTGCACCCAGTGGTAAACGATTCACGCGACGACGGGCGTCGCGAAGACGTTCTCGGTCGCGCTCAAACATTTCAACATACGCCATCAAGTGATGACCAAAGGTGACGGGTTGCGCCACTTGTAAGTGGGTAAATCCAGGCATGACGACATCGGCGTATTGTTCCGCTGCTTCGATCAAACGTAATTGCAGTGTTTGCAGCAATGCGATCAACGCGTCGATTTCATCGCGGACATATAAACGCATGTCGGTCGCCACTTGATCGTTACGCGATCGACCCGTATGCAAGCGTTTGCCAGCTTCGCCTACCAATGCGGTGAGACGTCGCTCGATATTGAGATGCACGTCTTCAGCGTCGAGTGACCAGACAAATTTTCCGGCGCGTATTTCGCTTTCAATGCGCTGCATGCCGCGTTCAATATCGGCTAAATCAGTGCGCGAAATAATGCGCTGTTTGGCGAGCATCTTGGCGTGCGCCAGCGACCCACGAATATCAACCAACGCTAAACGCTGATCAAAGCCAACGGATGCAGTAAAGCGTTTGACTAAGGTATCGACCGGTTCTGAAAAACGTCCAGACCAATGCGTTGATTTGGCTGCGGGCCGTGGAGTGGCCGTACGCTGAGAGCCCGATGTGGCGCGCGCGGTCGCGCGTGTGGTGGTTTTTTTGGTGGCCATGGCAGAGTCAAAAAAGAATCGATAAGCAGCAGCTTGATGTCGATGAGTATAAGTCAAAAGCCTGCACACCTTAGGCTTGGCTGATACCATCGCGGTTTAAGGTTTGCTTGCTGTTTAGCCCCCCAAACACATGTCATTTTTGGCGCCAACACGTCTGACCATTGCCACGCGACAAAGCCGCTTGGCAATGTGGCAGGCTGAGCACATCCGCGATCGCTTGTTGCAGTTGTATCCGACCTGCGATGTGCAGTTGTTACCGATGACCACGCAAGGCGATGAGCTACTCAATGTGACGCTGGCCAGCGTGGGTGGCAAAGGTTTATTCATCAAAGAGCTCGAGCACGCATTACAAGACGGGCGTGCTGATTTGGCGGTGCATTCAATGAAAGACATGCCCGTCGATCTGCCGACGGGGTTTTGTTTGGCGGCGATTACTGAACGCGAAGATCCGCGTGATGCCTTTGTCTCTACGCATTCAAGCACGTTAGATGCGTTGCCAGTCGGTGCAGTGGTGGGTACCGCCAGTTTGCGTCGCGCCTGCCAACTCGCTGCGCGCTACCCACACTTAGTGATACGTCCGGTACGCGGTAATCTCGATACCCGCTTAAAAAAGCTCGATGATGGTGACTACGCGGCATTGATTCTTGCTGCCGCAGGCTTAAGGCGTTTGGGTCTGGCAGCGCGCATTCGTTACGCACTCCCCAGTGCCGTCAGTTTGCCTGCGGCGGGTCAAGGTGCTTTGGGCATTGAGTGCCTACAAGCGCGCGAAGACTTACGGGCCGTGTTGCAACCACTTGAACATCCGCCCACTGCATTGTGTGTGCGTGCCGAACGCGCGGTCAATCGTGCCTTGGGCGGTGATTGCAGTATTCCATTGGCAGCCTTTGCTGAACTGGGTGGGGCGAGCTTGCGTTTGCGTGCGTTGGTCGGATCACCCGATGGCAAACGCATGGCGCGCAGCGACGTGCAAGGGCCGATGGGTTTACCCGAAGAACTTGGCGCGCGTGCTGGCGCTGAACTTCGCGCTGCAGGTGCCGAACAAATTCTCGCTGCGCTTAAGACATGAGCGCGCTGGCCGGTCGGGGGGTGGTGATTACCCGAGCGCAATCACAGGCAATCGACCTCGCTGATGCGTTACGCGCCGCGCAAGCCGTGCCACTGCAGTATCCGAGTCTTGAAATACAACCGATAGCAGTGGCCGGCTTATCCAATTTAGCGAAGCGCTTGGCGCGTATCGATTGGCTGATTTTTATTAGTCGTAATGCCGTTACGCATGGCGTTGCAGCGTTACGTCGCGCGGGCGCTTGGCCTTGCGCGAACCGGCTGGCCGCCATCGGTCCTGGCACCGCTGCACAATTACAAGCGTGTGGTGCAACCAACGTCTTATACCCTGAGGTGTCGGCGGACACCGAAGCCTTGCTCGCCCGCATGCAAGTCCACGGATGCGCTGGTCAACAGGTGTTGATTGTGAAAGGCGCTGGCGGCCGCGCGCTACTGGCCGAGGCCCTGCGGGGGCGTGGCTGCGAAGTGTCGGAACTGGTTTGCTATCAACGCGTGTGCCCGCCGATCGATCTGCGGCCGCTGTTGACGCAGTACGAGGCAGGGCATGTGCATGCGCTCACCGCATTCAGTGCAGAAGCCTTGGGCAATTTTGTGACCCGCTTGGGACCCGCAGCGCCAGCGCTGCTGCGACAATTACCCGTGTTTACCGTGCATCCGCGCATTGCCGCCGAGGCCAAACGCTTGGGCGCAGAGCAAGCGTTAGTGGTGCCTGCCGAAGCGAGCGCTATGGTGCGTGCGCTGGTTGCCTATTTTGAAACAACACGCTAAAAGTACGCACTTCTCGAGACGAATCCATCATGCAAGAACAAAACCCAGTGCGCTTTGCGTCCTTGACCCCACAGCGTCGTCGTTTGATCACCATGATCGCGCTTGCACTGTTAGCGATCGGGGTGGTGTCGCTGGTTTGGTATGACGCGCGTTCGCGTTTGGGCTCCACGCAAGAAGAGTTAGCGCGACGCTTACGCGACATCGAAACCGAAGCGCGCGATGCCAAACTTGTGGCACAACAATCGCAAGCCGGTTTACGAGACGGTTTAGCAAAAATTGCGACGCTTGAAGCAAAGTTGGCCGAATCACAAAGTCAGCAATTGGCGCTCGAGAGTTTGTATCAAGAGCTCTCGCGTAATCGCGATGAATGGGCCTTAGCTGAGATTGAACAAGTGCTGACGCTAGCAGCACAACAGTTGCAATTTACTGGCAATGTCAAATCAGCGATGTTGGCTTTACAGTTGGCCGAATCGCGTTTGTCGCGTTCCGACCGGCCGCAATTTGTGCCGCTGCGGCGCGCATTAGCGCGTGACATCGAGCGCTTACGTGCCTTGCCGTATTTGGATGTAGCGGGCGTGTCCTTCAAGCTAGATGGATTGGTGACTGCGAGCGATCGTTTGCCGATGGCCTTTGAAGAACGTTTAGCAGAACCTACCATCGAGCCTGTGACCACCAACACCGAAGGCACGCTTGGCATGTTGACGCGCTTGGGCCATGACGTTTGGGCAGAACTGCGTGGCTTGGTTCGAGTGCGCCGTTTAGATGCGCCTGAACCGCCATTGCTCGCCCCTGCGCAAGCCTATTTCCTGCGCGAAAACTTAAAGCTACGTTTACTCAATGCACGCTTAGCTTTGGCCATGCGCGATCAAGCTGGATTTCGCGAAGACGTACGCGTGGCGCAACTGTGGGTGAATCGATATTTTGATCCACGCGCGCAGGCAACCGTTGCGTTCAACGCGCAGCTCAAAGAGTTGGCGCAGGTGCCAGTTAGCGTTGAGTTACCGACGCTCAATGACAGCTTAGATGCCGTGCGCGTGTTTAAAACACGTCGCGAGCGCGCGCCAGGTTAATGCCATGAAAGGATTACTTTGGTTGATCGCTGTGACCGCTGCAGCGGTGGCGGTCGCAGTGGGTGGAAAGTTTCACGATAGTTACGCGTTGTTTGTATTTCCACCCTATCGCATTGAGTTTTCGCTGTTGTTTTTATTGATCTTGCTCGTCGCCGTGTTTGCGCTTTTGTACGCGGTGTTACGCGTCATTGCGCACATTCTGCAGTTGCCTGTGGATGTACGGGCATATCACGCACGCCGTCGCGAGACGCAAGCCCGAGAAGCCCTAACCGCGAGCGTGATGGCCTTGTTTGAGGGCCGTTATGCACGTGCTGAGCGCGATGCAGCGCAAGCGCATGCTGCAGGCCAACGGCCTGCGCTAGCAGCGCTGGTGGCTGCGCGGGCTGCGCATGCGTTACGTGGTACGGATCGTCGTGATCAATGGTTGACGCGTGTGCTCGATGCCGATCCGCGTGCCAGCGTGGCGCAATCGGTGACGCGCGCAGAGTTATTGTTGGAACAGCGTGATTATGTGGGCGCGCGTAATGTGTTGCGTGCCTTACATGCCACCGGACCTAAACACATCGCCAGTTTGCGCTTATTACTGCGTGCCGAATTAGGCGCGCGTGACTGGGAAGCGGTATTACGCTTAACTGAAACCTTGGCTAAGCGTGGCGCTATTTCTTCGGAATTACATGCCGATTACAAATCGCGCGCACTGTCCGAAATTTTGAAAGCACTGGCGCATGATCGCTCTGCATTTGAAGCGCGCTGGCGTCGCGTGAGTTCAGCCGATCAGTTGTTATCACGCGTTGCGATGACTGCGGCACGCCAAGCCGCAGGGTTGGGTTTAGAAACCCTCGCGCGCGAAATCATCGAGCGTGCGTTAATGCAAGAGTGGTCGAGTGAATTAATCGATGCCTATGGCGAGGCCAGCGCCTCCGAAGCCAATGTGCGTATCGAGCGTGCTGAGCGATGGTTACGCGATCGTGCACGCGATGCACGGCTGTTGCTTTCGTTGGGTCGGTTGTGTGCCGCCGCAGGTCTGTGGGGAAAAGCACAAAGTTATGTCGAGGCCAGTCTGAGTTTTGGACCGACGCGCGAATCACACCTTGAGTTAGCGCGTTTACTCGAGCGTTTGGATCGTACTGCGGATGCCGCGGCACAATACAAGTTGGCCGCGCAAGCAAGCGCCTAAGAAAAATTAGTTCGGCTGACGCCTTAGATCTATTTATCCGAGCGTTGTCACGTCGGATTCGGCTAACCAGTCGCGCCCAGTCAAAAAATGCGTGAGTAGTTGTGCTTCTGGTGACCCCGGTTCGGCTTGGTGTTTGTAGCCCCAGCGCACGGTGGGCGGCATCGACATCAAAATCGATTCGGTGCGTCCGCCGGATTGCAAGCCAAACAACGTGCCGCGGTCCCATACCAAATTAAATTCAACATACCGTCCACGTCGGTACGCTTGAAATGCGCGCTCACGCTCTCCGTACAAATGCGTATGGCGACGTTCAACAATCGGCACGTAGGCTTTTAAAAAACTTTCGCCAACGCTACGCGTCAGGCCAAAGCAGGAATCGAAGCCCGCTTGATTGAGATCATCGAAAAAAATACCGCCGACACCACGCGGCTCGTTACGGTGTTTTAAAAAGAAGTAACGATCGCACCAGGCTTTGTATTCGCGATAACGCGTTGCGCCATATGGGGCTAAGGCATCGCGGCAGGTGGAATGAAAATGGATCGCGTCTTCGTCAAACCCGTAGTAAGGGGTGAGATCCATGCCACCGCCAAACCACCACACAGGCGCTTCGCCGGTTTTTTGCGCAATAAAAAAGCGCACATTCATATGGACCGTCGGGACGTAGGGGTTGTGTGGATGCAGGACCAAAGAAACGCCCATCGCATCAAAGCTGCGACCAGCAAGTTCGGGGCGTGATGCACTGGCTGATGCGGGCAAGGCGGCGCCTTGCACGCGCGAAAAATTAACGCCAGCACGCTCAAAAATTTTTCCATCTTCAAGCACGCGGGAGACACCGCCACCGCCTTCGGGTCGCTGCCAGGTATCGCACAAAAACGTGTTGCCATCGAGCGTACTCAGCGCATCAACAATGCGTGTTTGCAGATCGGTGAAAAATTTTTCTAAGACATTGGTGTCAATCGTCACGAGCGTTTGGTGTCGAGTAATTATTGAGCGCGCGCAATCGCGCGGTATCCAATATCTTGACGATACTGCATCCCCGCAAATTGAATCGAGGCGAGCGCGCGATACGCTGCTTGCTGAGCGTGCAACACATTGTCACCAAGCGCAGTGACACACAATACGCGCCCACCATTGGTGTAGATGTTTCTGCCGTCAGCGCGAGTGCCCGCATGGAACACTTGCATGCGCTCAAAGCCTGCAGGGAGTCCGGTGATAACGTCATCTTTACGCGGATGGTCTGGGTAACCATGTGCTGCCATCACCACACCCAGCGCGCAACGTGGGTCCCATTGCGCTTGCACGGTATTGAGTGTGCCATCTGTCGCGTGCTCAAAGAGCGTGAGTAGTTCCGTTTGTAAACGGAGCAAGATGGGTTGTGTTTCTGGATCACCCATGCGGCAATTAAATTCGAGTGTGCGTACATTGCCGTGGTCATCGATCATTAAGCCAGCATACAAAAATCCGCTGAATACAATCCCATCAGCCGCCATTCCCGCCACTGTTGGCTCAATAATTTCGCGCATGACTTTGTCGTGAATGAGCGGTGTGACAACCGGGGCAGGGGAATACGCACCCATCCCACCGGTATTGGGTCCGCGATCGTTATCCAACAAACGCTTATGGTCTTGGCTGCTGGCCATTGGCAAAATGTGTTTGCCATCGACCATCACAATAAAACTTGCCTCTTCACCAAATAGGCATTCTTCAATCACCACCCGCGCACCGGCGGTACCCAGACTACCTTGACCCAACATGGCATCGATTGCGGCGTACGCTTCGTCTTCATGCATCGCCACAACGACGCCTTTACCGGCGGCGAGTCCATCGGCTTTAATCACAATCGGGGCGCCATGTTGACGCACATACGCGCGCGCTTCATCGGGTTGTTCAAAGCTCGCGTAGCGTGCCGTTGGAATGCCATGACGCAGCATAAATTGCTTCGCAAAATCTTTGGATGATTCCAGCTGAGCTGCGGCGCGCGTGGGTCCAAAGATACGTAATCCTACGGCGCGAAAGGCATCGACGATGCCTGCAGCCAACGGTGCTTCAGGACCCACTACGGTGAGATAAATATTTTCTTGCTGTGCAAATGCAATGAGCGCAGCGTGATCCGTGAGCGCCAGATTTTCTACTTTGGCGGTACTCGCCGTTCCGCCGTTGCCTGGTGCCACAAAGACTTGGCTTACCCGTGGGCTTTGCGCCAGCTTCCAAGCGATGGCGTGTTCGCGCCCACCCGAACCAATGACTAATAGTTTCATCATGGTGAATGCCTAAAGCGATTAATGCCTAAAGTGACGCACATGGGTAAAGAGCATGGCGATACCGTGTTCGTTTGCAGCAGCGATCACTTCGTCGTCACGTACACTCCCACCCGGTTGAATCACTGCACTGGCGCCGGCGGCTACTAAGGTATCTAAGCCGTCGCGAAACGGAAAAAAAGCATCTGATGCAACGCAAGCGCCTTGTAAAGAGAGTTTGGCGTGTTCAGCTTTGATGGTAGCGATACGCGCGCTATCAATACGGCTCATTTGTCCAGCGCCCACGCCCAGTGTCATCCCATCACGGCAAAACACAATCGCGTTAGATTTGACGAACTTAGCCACACGCCAAGCAAACAATAAATCGTGTTGTTCTGCTGCCGTTGGTGCACGTGCGCTGACCACTTGTAGTGTGTTGGTATCGAGTTCGTGTTGATCGGCGCTTTGTATCAGTACCCCCCCGCCAACGCGTTTCATGTCGAATCCTAGGGGTGATTTTCCTGGCGGGACTAGCAAGACACGTAGATTGGATTTTTTCGCAAAGACTGTGCGTGCGGCGTCATCGATTGCAGGGGCGATGATCACTTCTGCAAATTGTTGGCTGATAGCGAGCGCCGTGTTGGCATCGATCGGCCGATTAAACGCCAAAATGCCACCGAATGCAGAAGTGGGGTCAGTCGCAAAGGCTTTGGCATAGGCTTGCGATGGCGACTCAGCGATTGCCACACCGCAAGGATTGGCGTGCTTGACGATCACGCAGGCGCATTCGACAAAGGATTTCACACATTCCCATGCGGCATCGGCATCAGCAATGTTGTTGTAAGAAAGTTCTTTACCTTGAATTTGTTGCGCCGTGGCTAAGCTGCCTAACGGTGCATCGGCATCGCGATAAAAAGCGGCTGATTGATGTGGGTTTTCACCGTAACGCAGGTCTTGCAGCTTGGTGAATTGCACGCTGAGTTTTTGTGGATACAACGTGCTCGGTTGGTGCGTTTCGTCGAGCGTGCCAAGATAGTTGGCGATCGCGCCATCATATGCAGCCGTATGGGCAAAGACTTTGCGCGCAAGCGTAAAGCGGGTGTTGGCGCCTACTCCACCGGCATGATGTTCATTGAGTATCTGAGCGTAATCGCTGGGATCAACCACGACAGTCACATCAGCATGATTTTTCGCGCCAGAGCGCAGCATCGCCGGACCGCCGATATCGATTTGTTCAATCGCTTGTTCAAAAGAACAGTCAGCCTGAGCAATCGTTTGTGCAAATGGATACAGATTCACGACCAACAAATCAATGGGGGTGATATCGGCCTGCGCAATGGCTTGCTGATGTGCCGGTAAATCACGGCGCGCGAGTAATCCGCCATGAATTTTTGGATGCAGGGTTTTGACTCGACCATCAAGCATTTCAGGAAAGCCAGTGTGCACCGACACTTCGGTCACCGGAATGTCTTCGCCTTGCAAGAGCTTTGCAGTGCCACCCGTCGACAAAAGATGCACGCCCGATGCTTGCAGGGCGCGCGCAAACGCGACAACGCCGGTTTTGTCGGAAACGCTAATTAATGCCTGACGAATTACGCGCCGATCACTCATGACACAAAAGGCCTCAGTGTTTGATGCGCAAGTCCTGCATTTTCTTGCGCAAGGTGTTGCGATTGATTCCCAGCATGGTGGCTGCTTGGGTGAGATTGCCTTCGGTTTCGCTGAGCACCAGTTCAATCATGGGCTTTTCAACATTACGCATCACCATGTCGTGAATTGCGGTGGGCTTTTCACCATCGAGATCACGAAAATAGCGCTCTAATGAGCGACGTACTGCGTCTTGTAAATCAGAGTTGCGGCGATTCATGCGGCGAGTCTTTCAAGGGGGGTGATAGCGCGGGAGGTTGTGTGGGTGTTAAAAGGGGACGTGGCGTCGGTTGCAAAGTATTGTTGTAACGCCTTGCGCTGTTCGCTTGCGTCGATGAGTCGGTTGAATTGTTGACGAAAGGTCTCACCTGCCGGTAAACGCGCAACGGTCCAGCCAATGTGTTTACGTGCAATGCGTGCGCCGTGCGCTTCACCATAAAAATCATGTAACGCATCCAGGTGCGCAAGCGTAGTGGTTGCGATCTCTTCGATTGATGGTGTATCTCGATGCTCGCCCGTTGCGAGAAAATGCGTGATTGATCGAAACAGCCACGGTTGACCTTGTGCGGCACGGCCGATCATGACGGCATCAGCGCCGGTGTGATGGAGGACGCGTTGTGCATCTTCCGCCGACTGGATATCACCATTGGCAATGACGGGAATACGAATGGCCGCTTTGACAGCAGCCATGGTGTCGTATTCCGCTTGACCACGAAACATGCACGCGCGTGTTCGGCCATGCACTGTTAAAGCTTGAATACCCGCCGCTTCGGCCAACCGAGCAATGCGTATGGCATTGCGTTGTTGTGGTGAGGGGCCGGTGCGTATTTTTAAGGTGACCGGTACGTCGACTGCGTTGACGACAGCGGTCAAAATTTCAGCAACGAGGGCTTCGTTTGAAAGCAGTGCTGATCCCGCGGCGACGTTGCAGACTTTTTTCGCAGGACATCCCATGTTGATATCGATGATCTGTGCACCTTCATCGACATTAAAACGCGCCGCATCGGCGAGCATCTGTGGATCAGCGCCGGCGATTTGCACTGCGATGGGTCCAGATTCTCCGCTGTGGTCGCGGCGTAATCGTGATCGACGACTGCCGCGTAACTCAGGTCGCGACGACAGCATTTCAGACACCGCGTAAGCGGCATCAAACTGCCGACACAGCTGACGAAATGGCCGATCGGTGATCCCCGCCATCGGAGCAACGAATACGCGATTGCGCAAGGTGTAAGGACCGAGCTGCATGAGTGAGTTGGCGTGGTGTGGACGAACGAGGGGAAGCGGATTCTAACCGCTTTTTAGAACGCGTTGCGTTGTGTCGCGATCGGCAGTGTGGATACGTGCTTGCGTGCGCGCAGTTTAAGTGCGCTCAAACCCAAACACCATACGCTGTGCCAGTTGTTGACGTGCGAACGGCAACAGCTGACAAGCGAGCAAGGCACTACGACGCAAAATTTTTGCGGCGGGATTGTGTTGTACGAACAGCGATGCGAGTAACTGCGTGGCGTGCTGCGTGCGATGTGCATCTGGTTGGCGTAATAGCCGCCAACGCTGTGCAAAATCAAGGCTGCCCAGCGCCTCCACCGGCGTTTGTGCAATGTGTTCGAGCAGCGCGCGTGCATCGCGTAAACCCAAGTTGAGGCCTTGTCCCGCGACCGGATGTAAGGTTTGCGATGCATTACCAATGTGCACTGTGCCAGCCATCGGTGGGTCGATGCGTTGTCGTGCAATGAGCGGAAAACATGCACGCTCTCCGAGCGCAATTGGCTGACCGGCACGCTGACCAAAGGTGCGATGTAAAGCGTGTAAAAAATCACTGCTCGAGGCTTGCATGAGGGCGTTGGCCTCTGTGTGTCGTCGGCTCCATACCAATGCATACCCAGCGTTGAGCGGCAGCAGTGCCAGCGGACCTTGATCGGTGAAGCGCTCATAAGCGGTCCCATCGTTCGGCCGATCAAATTGCACGCTGGCCACAATCGCCTCATGTGCAAAATCGTGCGTGGTCGCCGACGATGCATCGAGGTGGCCTTCGGCATGTACGGTGAGTCGCGCGGTGCAGGTCGTGTGTTCTGTCATCCATTGAATCCGCTTCGGATCAATGTGCGTACGCAAATAAGGTGCGATATCGGCGTAATTGATGACGTGTCCCAGCGCCTGCGTGGCAAGACCAAGATCTTGCGTGGTGAGCTGTGTTTGACCAAACGCGCCTTGTTCAGACACATGCACACGTTGAATTGGCGTGCTTTGTGGCAGTGGCCAAGCGTTTAGGCGTTGCAAAAATAATCCACTGGCATAAGACAACGCAATCGCGCGGACCGCGTGCGTCGAATTGGCGGAGGCGGGTTGTGTTGCTGTCTGAGTTGTTGGGCTTGGTGATTGAATTGCTTGCCGAGCAGACAGTGCAACACGTAGGCCCGTACGTTGTAAACCCAGCGCAAGCGCGCAGCCCACCGGTCCATCGCCATGAATGAGGATGTCGACTTCAGTTACGGTGTGCGTGGTTGCAGGCATTTATTTAGCGCGCAGCGCGCATCAAGGCTTCGATGTCATCTATTGATTTGGGTGTGGCATGGGTGAGTACTTCGTGGCCTTTGGGCGTGATGACTACATCATCTTCGATGCGTATCCCGATGTCATGAAACGCAGTGGGCACATCATCAGCAGCGCGTACATAAATACCTGGTTCGACGGTGAGCACCATGCCCGGTTGCAGTGCGCGCCATTGGCCCGCTTGTTTGTAGCTGCCTGCGTCATGCACATCCAAACCCAGCCAGTGTCCTGTTCGATGCATGTAAAAGCGTCGATAGCTTTCGGTTTCAAGTGCCGCATCTAAACTGCCTTGGAGTAAACCTAAATCCAGCATGCCTTGTGTGAGCACACGAACCGCCGCGTCGTGTGGCGCATTCCAAGTTGCGTTGGGTTGGATGGCCTGAAAAGCAGCGTCTTGTGCCGCAAGCACCAGCGCATACAAGCTACGTTGTGCGCCGCTAAACACGCCATTGACCGGAAAGGTGCGCGTGATGTCGGAGGCATAGCCATCGAGTTCGCAGCCCGCATCGATGAGCAGTAAATCGCCATCACGCAACACGGCATCATTACTGACGTAATGGAGGACGCATGCATTGGCGCCACCGGCCACGATACTGGTGTAGGCGGGTGCTTGCGCCCCGCCACGACGAAATGCATAGAGTAATTCGGCTTCGATTTCGTACTCGTAACGTCCGGGACGCGTGTGCTGCATGGCGCGTTGATGGGCTAGTGCAGAAATAGCCGCGGCACGCCGCATGATGTCGAGCTCACTAGCGTCTTTGATGACGCGCATTTCATCGAGCACTTGTCGCACATCCACCAACCGTGTGGGGGCTTCGATGCCGGTGCGCACTTGTTCGCGTACACGGCTCAACCAGAGTTGAATGCGTGTATCCCAAGCGGCATCATCGCCTAAGGCGTAATACACACTGTGTTGATTGGCGAGCCAAGTAGTGATGCGTGTGTCGAGCTCGCTGATGGGGTAGCAGGCGTCAAAAGCAAAACGAGATTGGGCGCGTGTTGGTCCGTGGCGCACACCCTCCCAGGTTTCGCGTAATTCGTCTTTCTCTCGACAAAATAAAATCGATTGACCTGGATTGCCACCAATTAACACCAACACGGCTTCGGGTTCAGTAAAGCCAGTGAGGTAATAAAAATAACTATCGAAGCGGTACGGATAATGCGCGTCACGATTGCGTGTTTTTTCAGCGGCGGTGGGCAGGATGGCGATGCCATCTTGCAAGCTAGCACACAAGCGCTGACGTCGATCGCGAAAAACCTGTTGTAAAGGGTGGGGCGTGTTCATGGAGAGGTGCCGTTCAATGCGTGGAGTCGTTCGAGTGTACCCACATCGTCCCACAGACCGGTGTGGACGCTGCCCAACAGTTGTCGTTGCGCAGCGGCTGCACGTAATCGAGGTGCCAGCGCTGCGCGCGAACCAGCGGTGATGCCATCAAATAATTGCAACGAGAGCGCAGCCAAGCCAGCATAAGTGTAGCTGCTGTGATCTGCCGCAGTGTGCGTGTCGGTGCTTGATAAATTGCCAACGGTGGACCCACGCAAAGAAAAATCACCTTGCGGATGAAAACTTGGATTTGGCACAAGCACGAGATGTCCAAGAAGTGATGTGTGATGTAACGCGCGCGCTGCATCGACCAATTGTGTGTAATCCAAATCAGTGAACACATCGGCATTGATGAGCACAAAGGGCGTTTCACCAAGTAAGGGTCGCGCTTGTGCGATACCGCCGGCGGTTTCTAAAGCGATCGTTTCACGCGACCATTGAATTTGGCAATCCCACGTGCGACCGTCGCCCAAGGTTTGTTCGATTTGCGCGCCGAGATGCGCCACATTGATCACGATGTGACGAATGCCTGCTGCACGCAACGCCTTGAGGTGATACACGATGAGCGGTTGACCGTGCACGCATACCAGCGGTTTGGGGGTGTGGTCGGTGAGTGGACGCAGTCGTTCGCCACGACCGGCAGCAAGAATCATGGCTTTCATTAAAAACTCAATCCAACGCGTGGCGTGGGCTGGCCAGCCGCACGATCGAGCACCGCCACCAGCGGATGTAAGTCGCGGTAGCGCTTAGCCACCGTGCGCGCGTAAGACAACACGAGTGGAATGTCATCGAGATAGCGCGTTTTACCGTCACGATGCGCCAGCCGCGCAAAAATACCGAGCACCTTCAGATGGCGCTGTAAGCCCATCCACTCAAAGTCTTGATGAAAACAAGCAAAATCAGTCGGCACCGGCAATCCGGCTGCACGCGCTTGCTCCCAAAAACGAATACACCAATCTAGAACGCGCGCTTCGGGCCATTGAATATAAGCATCGCGTAACAGCGAGACCAGATCGTAGGTAATCGGTCCATACACCGCATCTTGAAAATCGATCACCCCTGGAAGTGGCGTGCAGACCATCAGATTGCGCGAATGATAATCACGGTGCACAAACACCTGCGCTTGCGCAAGATTATTCGCAACAATACGTGCAAATACAGTCTCAAGCGATTGCGTGAGCGCGGCATCAATGTCGATACCAAGATGGACGCGCAAGTACCACGCTGGAAACAGCTGCAGTTCACGCATCAGTAACGCTGCGTCGTAATCGGGAAACACCGTTGCTTGGCTGGCGCACTGGAGTTTGACGAGCGCGCCGATTGCTGCGCCGTAGAGCGCATCGGGTGTCGCGGCGTCGTCACGTTGAAGCGCATCGAGAAACGTGGTGTGACCTAGATCTTCGAGCAATAAAAAACCTTGTTGAAGATCTTGCGCTAACAGCGCAGGCACATGCAGTCCTGCTGCGCCAAACACGCTGCTGGCGTGAACAAAGGGTGCGCAGTCTTCTTTGTCCGGCGGGGCGTCCATCACGATCTGGGTGGCGCGCGTGTCGGCATACTCGAGGCGGAAATAGCGCCGAAAACTGGCATCCGCTGAGGCGGGCGAGAGGGTAAAAGCGCGGCCTGCGGCATGAGTCGTGACCCAGTGGTTCAGCGCATTCAGACGCAGATCGGCGGACATGAGTGAATAAATCCTAAAAACAGTGGCTCAAAGCTGCAAAAGCTTGGCGAAGCGCATTGCCTTATTGCGCGAATTATGCGATTTTAACAGCCCGTTTTCCCTCTGAAAAAACTATTCGGCATGCAGGTTTCTGAGCTGCACACCATGCAGGCCTTTTGCGCACGTCAACTGCGTGCTTTTATGGCATGCAGTTGGGCGCACACAATCCCCGTTTGGCTACGCGCCATTGCGCAGCTGGGCATGATTGTTCTCAGTAGCTTCAGTTTGGTTGCGCACGCCCAAGTGCAAGTGCAGGGCCAAGTGCCAGTGTCGCCACGTAAACCCGCACCAGTGGTGGTCGCGCCGCCTAAAGAAAAAGGCCCAATGTTTATCGACGCCGAGCGACTCGAGGGCGTCATGGATATCGAGATGACCGCGCGTGGACGTGCCGAGTTGCGCCAAGACGACATGACCATCTTTGGTGAAGTCCTGCGCATGAATGAGGAATATCGACGCATCGATGGTGAAGGTGGCGTGCGCCTCGAAATGGGCAACGATCGTTTTTCGGGTAATCGTCTGCGGATGGAAACCAGCACCAGTGTCGGTAGTTTTACCGAACCGACTTATCAGTTTCGTGGACAAGATCGCCCCATACGCGGTAGCGCAGAACTGATGCAGTTTCAGGGCAAGGACCGTTACTCGATTCGTCGGGGTTCTTTTACGTCATGTGAGCCAGGGCGTGACGATTGGTATGTCGATTTCACGCAACTCGATTTGGATTACGAAGAGGGCGCTGGCACGGTGACCAATGCGCAGATCCATTTCAAGGATGCCACCTTGTTCACGCTACCTTGGTTGACGTTTCCATTAGAAAGTCGGCGTAAAACGGGCTTCACTGCACCGAGCTATTACCAGACCACGCGCGGCGGTACCGAAATTGAAACACCGTTTTATTGGAATATCGCGCCAGAACGTGACTTGATGCTCACGCCACACTACATCTCGTCTCGTGGCTATCAGTTGAATTCGGATTTTCGCTATATCGATCGCAGCTACAAAGGCAACTTGCGCGTCGAATATTTACCCGATGACAAGCAGCTCAAGCAAACCCGTAGCGGCTTTACTTGGCAGCATCAACAAACCCTGGCCCCTGGACTGACTGCCTTGGCTGATATCAATCGTGTTTCTGACGATCGGTATTACGTTGACTTGAATACACGTATCCGCAATACCTCGCAGGTGAACTTGCAGCGACTTGCGACCCTCAATTATTCGGGTAAGGTTGCTGAGCAACCGTTTAGTTCAGGGTTGTTGCTACAACGATTTCAAACGCTGCAAGATCCTTTAGCGCCGATTACGGCGCCGTATGATCGTTTGCCGCAACTCACCATGAATGTGCAACGTAACGATATTGGCGGTGTGGCCGATGCGAAATTGCCCGCCGAGTTCGTGCGTTTTAGTAATCCAACGTTGGTGTATGGCAATCGCGTGTCATTAAATCCCAGCGTGTCGGTGCCGTACTTAACGCCCGGCTACTACGCCAATGCACGATTCGGCATGCGTCATGTGAGCTACAACCTCGAGCGCCAAACTGCGGGGACAACAGACCGAATTTCCGCCAACATTCCTTGGTTTAGTTTTGATACTGGCCTGCTGTTTGAGCGTGAAACGCAGTTGTTTTCGCAAGACCTCACTCAAACCTTTGAGCCGCGGTTGTATTACTTGCGCGCGGCGTATCGTAATCAAAGCAACATTCCCATTTTTGATACGGCTCTTGCTGATTTAAACTTTGCGTCGATTTTTAGCGAAAACCGCTTTGCCGGTGGCGATCGCTTTGGTGATGCCAACGAGGTCACGATCGCTGGCTCAAGCCGATTTATTTTGCCTAACGGTGCTGAGATTGGACGCGTGACTTTAGGTGAACGCTTTTACTTCGCTGACGAGCGGGTCACGCTCAACAGCACAGCGACGCCGCGTACGTACGATCACTCCGATATTCTGGGCGCGCTGTCCACGCGGTTAGATCGCAACTGGACGTTTGACACCGGCGTACAGTACAACCCGCGCGATTCACGTACTGAGCGCTTTGGCGCCAACTTTCGATACAACCCAGAAATCGCGAAGTTGTTAAATGTGGGTTATCGCTTTACGCGCGATGCGCTCGATCAAATCGATACCTACGGGCAATGGCCGATGGGTGGCGGTTGGTTTACGGTAGGCCGTGTGAATTATTCGTTACGCGATCGGCTGATGATTGAGAGCCTAGGTGGCTTGGAATACAACGGTGGCTGTTGGGTGTTCCGCGTGTTTGCCCAGCGCGTGCAAGTGGCGACAAGTACGACCACGACCGCGATTTATTTACAACTCGAGTTGAACGACTTTGTGAAGATGGGGTCAGATCCGTTCGATCTATTGAATCGTTCGGTACCTGGTTATCGCGCCACCAATCTGGGCGGTGCAGAAATGGCGCCTAGTCTGATTCCGCGGCTCCCGTTCCAAATGCAGTACTAAACGAAGCATATGAAATCTCCCACACACGTTGTATCACTCAATTGGCTGTGCACCCAGCTTTTCGATCACGCACGGTTGCGTCAGTTGTGCACCTCGATGTTGATCGGTTTGTTATTCGTCTCTCAGCCGAGCAATGCGCAGCGCGTCTCGTTAGTCGATCGTGTCGTGGCGGTGGTGAATAGTGAAGTCGTCACCCTCTCCGAATTGAATGAGCGCGTGGCCATGGCTGAACGACAATTACGTCGTCAAAATACACCGCTCCCTGATCGCGAAAATTTACAGCGTCAGGCGCTCGAGCGGCTCATTTTAGAACGTGTGCAAATTCAAAGCGCACAAGACTTGGGCTTGCGTGTGGATGAATCGCAGCTGGATCGAGCAGTTGCGCGGATTGCCGAACAAAATAACCTCACGCTCAGTGCATTTCGTGTGACGCTTGAGAAAGATGGCGTGCGCTTTGATCGGTTTCGCGAAGAAATTCGCAATGAAATTATGCTGAGCAGGCTGCGTCAACGTGAGGTTGATGACAAAATTGAGATCAGCGAAAGTGAGATTGATTTGTACTTCGCTGAATTGAAATCTGCCGAAGGCAGTGGCGCGACGAATTTGGAATATAACCTCGCGCATATTTTGGTGCGCTTGCCAGATCAGGCGAGTCCCGAAGTGATTGAGCGTGCGCGTGCTAAGGCGGCCAAAGCGATTGCCGATGCGCGTGGTGGCGCCGACTTCGCCAAACTTGCAGCGGGCTTATCTGATGCACCCGATGCGCTCTCCGGCGGTGAGATGGGTTGGCGCGCGGCCGATCGTTTACCTGAACTGTTTGCTACGGCATTACGCAGCATGCAAACCGGTCAAGTCAGTGAGGTGTTGCGCAGTCCGGCGGGTTTTCATGTGCTCAAAATTATCGATCGTCGTGGCGGTGGTGTCGGTGCACTTGCTGAAAGAGTGCAACAAACACGCGTGCGCCACATCCTGATCAAGACCAGCGAAATCGTTTCTGAAAATGATGCCAAACGCCGACTCGCAGATCTGCGCGAACGCATCGTGACCGGCGGCATGAAGTTTGGTGATCTTGCGCGTCTGCATTCTGAAGACGGTTCAGCCGCACGTGGTGGCGAACTCGATTGGTTGTATCCGGGCGATACGGTGCCTGATTTCGAGCGAGCCATGAATGATCTAAAACCTGGTACGGTCAGCCAGCCAGTCAAATCTCCATTTGGATGGCACTTAATCGAAGTGCAAGAACGCCGCGTCGCTGAGGTCAGCGAGGATCGTCGACGCATGCAAGCACGCATGGCCTTACGTGAGCGTCGCGCAGACGAGGCGTTTCAAGACTGGTTACGGCAGATTCGTGATCGAGCCTACGTCGAGATTCGTTTGGAGGAACGCTGAGTACCGGCGCCTGGTGCGTGAGGTGCATGCTTCGTGTGCTCGCACTGATGGCGTTGCAGCGCGTGGCGACGCACAAATGATGGCAGCTTAGGCATGGGTTCGCGACTTCCAGTCATTGCGCTTACCTCAGGTGAGCCTGCAGGCATCGGCCCTGAGTTGTGTACGGCGTTGGCGCGAGAAGCGTTGCCTGCGCGTATTGTTGTGATCGGTGATGCGGAGTTATTGCGCTCGCGTGCGGGCCACACTGGGCTAGCTATCTTGCCGTATGTGAATGGGACTGCACCATTAACGGATGGATTGGAAGTCGAGCACATTGCGCTCGCGAGTGCGGCACAACCAGGTGTATTAAATCCAGCCAATGCGCGATACGTGTTGGCATTAATCGATCGCGCCGTCACTGGGTGTTTGTCTGGTGAATTTGATGCCATGGTCACAGCGCCTGTACACAAAGGGGTGATCAACGATGCAGGTATTGCGTTTACCGGCCACACTGAATATCTGGCAGAGAAGACCAACACCGCGCAGGTGGTGATGTTGCTCACAGGCGGTGGATTACGCGTGGCGTTAGCAAGTACGCATGTGGCCTTGTCTGAAGTCGCTCAGCACCTCACCGCTGCAGGCTTACTCGCAACCTTGCGTGTACTACACGCTGATCTGCAATTGCGTTTCGGGATCGTACAACCGCACATTTTGGTGACGGGGTTAAATCCGCACGCCGGAGAGTCTGGTCACTTAGGTCGAGAAGAAATTGATCTCATTGCGCCGGTGGTCCAGCAACTACGCGCCGAAGGTTTGCATATCGATGGGCCACTTTCGGCCGATACGGTGTTTGTGCCGGCCAATCTTGCAAAAGCCGATTGCGTGTTAGCGATGTATCACGATCAAGGCTTACCGGTGTTGAAGTACGCCAGCTTTGGGCAAGGCGTGAATGTGACCTTGGGCCTACCGATTATTCGTACCTCGGTCGATCATGGCACTGCATTAGAGTTGGCGGGACGCGGCAAGGCCGATGCAGGCAGCTTGATTGCGGCAGTTCGATTGGCTGCTGAGCTCGCACGTAAGCGGACAGAGTCGTGGTGAACACGTTGCGTGCGTGATTTAAAAATCATGCGACACATTCCGCGTAAACGCTTTGGCCAACATTTCTTGCATGACCCAGTCGTGCTTGATCGCATTATTGATGCGATTCGTCCGCGTGCTGGCGAGCAGATCATCGAAATCGGACCCGGAGAGGGTGCGCTGACCGCGCGGTTACTTGAACGTGTGCCGCATCTTACTGCAATAGAAATCGATCGTGATCTCGCGAACTACTTACGCCATACATTTACGGCTGCACAGCTCACGTTACATGAGGCCGATGCCCTGCGCTTTGATTACGCGCGCTTAGGTCAAGACTTGCGTATTGTTGGTAACTTACCTTACAACGTGAGTACGCCACTTTTGTTTGTGTTGGCTGACGTTGCAAATCAAGTAAAAGATATGCACTTTATGTTGCAGCGAGAAGTCGTTGATCGGATGGCTGCGGCACCTGACACTGAAGCATATGGACGCTTATCCGTGGCGCTACAGCGCCGTTTTCATGTCGAGCGATTATTTCGGGTGGCGCCTGGATCGTTTCGTCCACCCCCCAAAGTTGAATCAGCGATCGTGCGCTTGATTCCTCGCCCGCACGATCAGTTGGTGGCTGTTGATGATGCGCTATTTCAACGCATCATCACGCAAGCGTTTTCCGCGCGCCGTAAAACCTTACGCAATGCACTCGCTGGCCTGATCACAGCGCGCGGTCTGGAAGACTTACAACTCGGGGCGGATCGACGCCCCGATACGCTCAGCCCAGAAGAATACTTGCGTGTCGCACAGTATCTACAAACACAAACGCCTACAGACTAAAAAAATTAAGTGGCGTGTAATCGAGTGTTGCGTTGAATAAACTCGATCTTGTAGCCATCCGGGTCTTCGACAAACGCGATGATGGTGGTCCCAAATTTGACGGGCCCTGCTTCACGGGTGACTTTGCCGCCGGCTCGACGGACTGCTTCACAAGTCGCCGCCGCGTCTTCGACTTCGATGGCCAGATGCCCAAAGGCTGTCCCTAGATCATAGTGATCGACCCCCCAGTTGTAGGTGAGCTCAAGCACGGTGTGGGTCGACTCAACACCATAGCCAATAAATGCGAGGGTGTATTTACCTTCGGGCACGTCGTGTCGACGCAATTCGCGCATCTGCAATACTTGGGTATAAAACGCGATGGACCGGTCTAAGTGACCTACGCGCAGCATGGTGTGTAGAAAACGCATGTATTCGGTCCTTTATAAGATAGGTAACGTGGCAGCAGCCTGATCCAGTGCGCGTTTTGCGTGCCGCCAATCTGGATACAAACGTTCGACGATTGCCCAAAAGCGCTTGGAGTGATTCATTTCGATTAAATGCGCAACCTCGTGTGCAACCACATAGTCGGCCAATGCCTCGGGTACATGAATCAATCGCCAAGACAAACGAATCTCTCCTTCAGCAGTACACAAGCCCCATTGGGTTCGAGCAGACGATGCACGTACGCGTGGTGCGGGTCGACGTAACATCCAAGCATAGTGCGCCGCACGTGGTGTGAGCTTTTCGAGCATGCGTGCTTTGAGCCAGCGAATCAGCAATTTGCGCACACGCACCCGATCATCCGGGGTGTGTAACCAAAGACACAGCTGGGCGTTTTCTAAAAGCACCGCGCTCGGACCGCTGGCGATGTGTAGGCTTAATTCTGTTCCAAGGTATGGAATACGTTCGCCATGCGCGCCAACCACACGGGGAGCAGAACCGCGTTGTGTCCAGTCATCGAGCTTTTGCAAAATCCAACGCGCTTTTTCTTGCATGAAGCGTTCGATGTCATGCCACGGCACATGCACAGGCGCTGCCACCGTTAGACCGTTGGTGTCGATACGCAACCCAATGCTACGTCTGCGCGAGCGCGCGAAGCGATAAGGAATGATGCGACCGTCGAGTTGAATGGACCGCGCGCCGTTGCCTGTGTGCGCATCGGCCGGGATGGGTGCGTCTTGAAATAAGCCTAATTGTTGGAGCAGGGACATAGTTCTGCTTGTTGGGCTTCGATCCACTGTTCAGCGAGTGCGGTGAGTTCTGCCGCCGATCGGCCTTCGGGAAAAATTGTTGGGCCAATACGCACGGTAATGGTCCCAGGCCGTTTTAAAAATGTTTGTTTCGGCCATAACAATCCAGCGTTATGCGCCACTGGCACGATCGGTACATTGGCTTGCGCGGCAAGCCATGCGCCCCCCGGTTGGTATTTGCGTTGCTGCCCAACACGCACACGTGTGCCTTCGGGATAAATCACCACCCAAAAGCCTTGTTGCAAGCGTTGGGTGCCGATGCGAGCAATTTGCTTCAATGCGGCACGCCCTTTGGCTCGATCAATCGCGATCGGGCTCATTAAGGCTAATCCCCAACCAAAAAAAGGAATCCACAATAATTCGCGTTTAAGTACTTGCGATTGGGGCGGAAAAATTTGTTGAAACGCGAGCGTCTCCCAGGCCGATTGGTGCTTGGACAAAATCACGCTCGGTGTTTGCGGTAAGTGCTCGCGTCCTTCCACTTGAAAATCAATGCCGAGGAGTGGGCGCGCAACCCACAATAAAATCCGCGACCAACCCGAGATGACATAAAAACGTGTGAATGGTTTCAGCGGTGCGGTGAGCACTGACAAAAAGGCATACGGCGGGGTGAGCGCAAACTGAAAGACCACAAACAGCAGCGAGCGAAGAACGATCACGCGGCGTCTGGTTCAAGGTGCGTGGCGACAAAGCTGGCCAGGTCGGCAAACACGGGGACATGCGGTGGCAATTGTGGGTCGTCTCGTGTCATCGGGCCTTTGCCAGTCAGTACCAGCACGGGCGATGCGCCCGCCGCTTGCGCGGCTTGTACGTCACGTAAAGCATCGCCCACAAACGGCACGCCGGTTAAATCGGTATTAAAGCGTTGCGCGATTTCTAGCAGCATGCCGGGGCGCGGTTTACGGCAACTGCACTGCGCATCGGCCGCATGCGGACAAAAGAAAATTGCATCGATGCGTCCACCCGCCGCGTGTACCGCGGCATGCATGGTGTCGTGAATGGCATTGAGCGTGGTCATATCGAACAACCCACGCGCGAGTCCCGATTGATTGGTCGCGACAACCACGCGATAACCGGCATGGGTGAGTCGAGCAATCGCCGCAGGGCTACCTTCAATCGGGCGCCATTCAGCAGGCGATTTAATGTACTGATCGCTATCGTGATTAATCACACCATCACGATCCAAGATGACGAGCTTCATGCCGCGAGCTTAGATAAATCTGCGACACGGTTCATGCACGCGTGTAGCGATTGCAATAAAGCAAGTCGATTATTGCGGACCGCCACATCCTCGGCATTGACCATCACGTCAGTAAAAAATTGATCCACCGGTGTGCGCAACGTCGCGAGTATTTTTAAAGCACTGGTGTAATCCCCCGCTTCAAATTGCGCGTCGGCTTGGGGTAATTGCACTTGCATCGCCTGATACAAGGCCTGCTCTGCGGCTTCGCGCAGTAACGCTGGTTGAACGTCGGCATCCAGCGCGGTGGATTTTTTCAGCAAGTTACCAATCCGCTTGTTGGCCGCAGCCAACGCAGGGGCTTCGGGCAGTGCGGCAAAACTGCGTACCGCTTGTAAGCGTCGAGGAATGTCGCCAAAGCGCGTGGGTTGTAATGCGAGCACCGCATCGATGTCTTGTGCGTTGTGTTGTTGTTCGCGTAAGGCGCCAGCCAGTCGTTCATCTAAAAAATTTCGTAACTCAGGTAACACCACACCAGAGGTGATACGTGTGAGCGTGGGTTGATGTAAGGCTTGTGCCGTCGCGTCTTGATCGTGCAACGCTTGCACAGAGGCGTGGATGGTCTGCAGCGCTTGTGCTAATAAAGCATCGACTTCAATTGGCAGATTGCGTTCAATCAGCATGCGGATCACGCCCAAAGCATGTCGACGCAAGGCAAACGGATCTTTATCGCCGGTAGGTAATTGCCCAATCGCAAACATGCCAACCAAGGTGTCGAGCTTATCGGCCAGCGCCAGCGCAATACCAACGGCATCACGGGGTAAGACATCGCCAGCGAAGCGCGGCTTGTAGTGATCTTCGATGGCATCGGCAACGGCTGAAGGTTCGTTATCATGCAAAGCGTAATCACGCCCCATGGTGCCCTGCAGCTCAGGAAATTCACCCACCATCCCAGAGAGTAAATCCGCTTTTGCAAGCCACGCTGCGCGCTCGGTGTGGGCCACATCTGCGCCAATACAGCGTGCGATGTATCCGGCCAGTTGTTGGACACGCATACTGCGTTTGAGTTGTGTGCCAAGCTTGTTGTGATACACCACGGTATCGAGCTGCGCGATACGGGCTTCTAAACGTGTTTTACGGTCTTGCGTATAAAAAAACCGCGCGTCTTCTAAACGCGGACGGACCACGCGCTGATTGCCACCGATAATGTGTTGCGCATCGGCCACTTGCATATTAGAGACGATTAAAAACTTGGGTAACAAGATGCCTTTTGTATCAAACAGCGGAAAGTATTTTTGATTCTGTCGCATGGTCAGAATCAAACATTCTTGCGGTACCTGTAAAAACTCAGGGTCAAAGGCGCCGACATAGACCGATGGATGCTCGACCAAGGCGGTGACCTCATCGAGTAAGTCATCGTGCGCACCCAAACTGGCATGGAGTTGCGTTGCGGCTTGATGCAGTGCTGCTTGAATCATTTCGCGGCGGGCCTGCGCATCGACAATGACCTGACCGGTATCACGCAATTGCGCCTCATACGTATCTGCAGCGGTGATATCGATGGGCGCTTGACTCATGAATCGATGTCCCAAGGTACGACGACCAGCCTGTACGCCAAGTACTTCGCCACTGAGTGCTTGGGTGCCGTGTAACAGCATTAAGCCATGTACCGGACGGACAAATTGCGCCTCTCCCGCACCCCAGCGCATCAGTTTGGGAATCGGCAGTTTTTGTAACGCCGCGCCGACTTTGTGGGCAAGTACACTGGCCAGCGGACGACCTGTCATGTGTTTGCGCACGGCAAATACCTTGCCCTTGGGGGTGTCAATTTGCAGTAGTGCGTCTAACGCAACGCCATTTTTTTTCGCAAAACCTTGCAGCGCAGGCGTAGCGTTACCCGCGGCATCTAAACCAACCTTCAGTGTGGGACCTTGCACTTCGAGCTGTTGATCAGGTGCGGTCGCACGAACGTGAGTAATACGGAGCGCCAGACGTCGCGGCGAAGCAAGCGCTTGTACAACACTGTGATCTTCAAGAAATCGATCTTGGCGTAAATCGTTGGCGAGCCCATCGGCAAAGGCAGTGGCTAAGCGATTCAGTGATTTGGGCGGCAGTTCTTCACAACGCAACTCAACAAGTAAAGTGGCGTGCGTCATCTCAGGCTGCTTTCTGAGAGGCAGGCAACATCGGAAAACCCAAGGCTTCGCGTGCATCGTAATACGCTTGTGCAACACGACGCGACAACGCACGCACACGACCAATGTACGCGGCACGTTCGGTGACGGAAATAGCGCCGCGTGCATCGAGCAGATTAAACGTGTGCGAGCACTTCATGACCATTTCGTAGGCAGGCAGCGCGAGGCCTGCATCGACTAATTTTTGTGCTTCTGCTTCAAAGTCGCTAAACAAACGAAACATCAGCGCAACGTTCGCGTGTTCGAAGTTGTACTTCGATTGCTCAACTTCGTTTTGATGATAAACATCACCGTAACTCACACCTTCGGTCCACACTAAATCGTAAACACTTTCTTTGCCCTGTAAGTACATCGCGAGGCGCTCAAGACCGTAGGTGATTTCGCCTAATACTGGGCGACAAGACAAGCTGCCGACTTCTTGGAAATAAGTAAATTGCGTCACTTCCATTCCATCGAGCCAAACTTCCCAACCCAAGCCCCAGGCACCGAGTGTGGGTGACTCCCAATCGTCTTCGACAAATCGAATGTCATGCACCATCGGGTCGATACCAAGGGCTACCAAGGACTGCAGATACAGCTCTTGTAAATTGGGCGGCGAAGGTTTCATCGCTACTTGATATTGGTAGTAATGCTGTAAGCGATTGGGGTTTTCGCCGTAACGCCCATCTTTGGGACGACGCGAAGGTTGCACGTAGGCCGCGTTCCATGGCTCGGGACCGATGGCGCGCAAAAAGGTCGCGGTGTGAAATGTGCCTGCACCGACTTCCATGTCATAGGGTTGCAGCAGCACACAGCGCTGCGCATCCCAAAATTGGTTCAGTCGTTGAATGAGTTGCTGAAAAGTAAGCATGGCCACGCAGTCGATAAACGTCTTGTAAAAGCGCTGAGGAGATAACGCGTCAAGCGATGAACGTAAAACCTACAAGGGATACAGTACGACGTAGAACTAACAACGATGCAGGTACAACGAGACAGGAACAACG
>CAWUMP010000003.1:0-26095 GCA_963923385.1 uncultured bacterium
GTTTCTTGGCGAGATTGGTTGTTGGGAGGCGCAGATGCGCTACTTCTCGCGTCGTTATCAATGCATTGCCTACAACGCACGCGGCTACCCACCCTCGGATGTGCCAACCGAAGCTGCGTCTTACTCGTATGAACATCAACGCGAAGGACTACGTGCCTTACTCGATGCCTTAAACATTCCTAAAGCGCATATCGTCGGTTTGTCGATGGGTGCGTTTTGTACGTTTTACTTCGGGATGCATTGGCCACAACGCGCGTTATCGATGACGTTGGCTGGTATCGGTTCGGGCACCATGCCCGAGACGCGTGCCGCGTTTCATCACGAATCGAATGTGCGTGCTGGGCTATTGCGCAAAGAGGGCTTTGCAAAGCATGCAGAATCAATCTGCGCTTCCTCCACGCGCGTACAGTTACGGAATAAAAGTCCCCGTGCATTTGCTGAATTTCTTGGGCGCGTGCAAGGACACTCGAGTTTGGGCTCGGCATTGACCCTCGAGGGCTATCAAGCTGAGCGCCCCGCGCTCCAAGACTTTGCGCAAGCCATGAAAAACAATGCGGTGCCAACTTTGATTATTTGTGGTGATGAAGATGAGCCTTGCTTGGATGCATCACTGATGTTGAAACGCGCGATGCCCGCTGCAGGTTTGGCCCTGATGCCGCAAACGGGCCACGCATGTAATCTTGAAGAGCCCGAGATGTTTAATGCGTTGTGCGAGAAGTTTTTCGCGCAAGTCGATTCCGGTCAGTATCGTACGCGTGATCCACTCGCCGTGCCGATGAAAGCTTTTTAAATCGTTGTTTAGACAAGGGGGTGCGGTTTGCACCGCCTTGTCATTGTCTTGTCATCTCGTCATTGCACAATCAAAGCCATCAGCATGATGGTGCGTTGGATGTTCTGTGATTCAAAAACATCCTTTCAATGACGCTAGATAAATTCTGGCTCATTTCTTGCATTTTATTCGCTGATTGCGCGTCTCCATCTCTTCACGCGCATCTTTCAGAGTGAACTGCAATGAATTCTGTTTGTCGAGCTGCTTTGTTTTGGGGCGTGGTGCTAACACTTGGTGCATCGAGCATCTCGTCTGCGCATGCTTACAAGATCAAAAAAGTTTGCGAAGCAGAAGAAAACTTGCCCCCAGGTCAGTTGCAAGCGAAGTGCAAAACCGTCTACGACCTCGTGGCCACATTGGCTGATCTTGAGGCGCGTGCCGCAGCACTGGCTGAGGCCAAGGCCAAAGCCGCCATAGTGAAACCACCGATTGTGATGCCCAGCCAACGCAAACAAGCTGCAGGCTAGTCACAGCGCACCACATGATTCACCGTGCATGTCGCGCGCAAAACAGTCGCGTGGCTAGTCTCTCCATCCTGACGATGCCAATCAGGTAAAAGCAGGGCGGCGCGTGCTTGGGGCCGCGTGGTACGGCCAGACTCAAGCATTTCTCCCGAGACGCAGAGCGCCTCGGGTCCCGTGAAGTGAACCAGAATCGCAGTGCGCCGTACGGACGCAGGCACCTTGCCGCGCCGCCCTCCTGATTAAGATCGACCGGGGGCTGACAAACTTAATCAGATTAAGAGAATTCCTTGCCCAAGTTTGCGAAATTAATTCAAGGTGCTGTTTTTAAAAGAAAAAATTATGAAAGTGGGTGAGTACTTCGCTTGGGCATTCCTCAGCGAGGTAATGGCCAGAGGGGACGCTCGCAGCCGTGATCGGGCCGCTGGCATAGCCCGACCAAATGCTACGTGCGTCGTACCAGGCTTGTATTTTTGCCTGCGCGCCCCAGAGCACCAGTAATGGGCAAGTGACGCGCTGTCCAGCTGCTCGACTGGCGCGGTCGTGGTCTAAATCAATGGTGGTGGCCGCGCGGTAATCCTCACACATGCCGCGGATCATGTCTGGGTTGTGGATTGCGCGCTGATAGTCGGCCATCGCGTCGGGTGCGAAAAAATCGGGTGGTTTCGGTTCACGAGACGTGTGGGCGCGAAACCACGCATCCGGCGCGGCGCTGATCACGTTTTCTGGAAATGGATGTGGTTGCGCAAACCAAAACCAATGGTAATAACCCAAGCCAAAGGCCATATCCGCCCGCTCAAAGTGCGCGAGTGTCGGAATGATGTCCATCACGGCTAATTTGCGCACGCGTGTCGGAAAATCTAAGGCCAACCGATGCGCGACGCGCGCGCCTCGGTCGTGTGAGCCGACAAAAAATGTTTCGTGACCAAAGTGCGTCATGAGCTCGGCCATGTCACGAGCCATGGCTTTTTTTGCGTAAGGGGCGTGATCGGCCGTGGCCGGTGGTTTCATCGAGCCACCATAGCCACGTAAGTCTGGGCAGATCACTTGATAGCGTTGCGCAAGCGTGGGAGCCACGGCGTGCCACATGGCGTGCGTTTGTGGATTGCCGTGTAGTAGCAGTAAGGGTGGGCCGGATCCCCCGTGACGCACGCGTAGCGAGCCATCACGAACCGCAATTTCTTCAAGTTTGAAGCCTGGAAAAAAATTGGCGTGATTCAAGGCAAGCTCCTACACAAAAATTTAGTCGACTTTAATACCGCGTGCGCGAATGACTTTTGCCCAGCGTTCCGTTTCTCGTTTGATGTGTGCACTAAATTGATCCGGTGTCCCACCAACTGGCACCATCCCCGCTTGCGCTAAGCGCTCGCGCACTTCGGGTGCTTGGATCGCTAATTGAAAAGCACCGCTCAGTTTTTCAATGATGTCTTTGGGTGTGGCTGAATGAATAATCAGTCCAAACCAGGAGGTGACATCGGCCTCTGGGTAACCTTGCTCGATAAACGTGGGTACATCGGGCAGTAACGCGACGCGTTCGCGACTCGAAATTCCAAGCGGTTTGATACGCCCCCCTTTTATATGCGGCAGGCTGGCGGTGATGGTGTTGATGCTCACGTTCAATCGCCCTCCCAGTAGTTCGGTGAGTGCGGGCGCTTCACCTTTGAATGGAATGTGTTGTAACTGCATGCCTGTCATGGTGGAGAGCAGTTCCATCGTGAGGTGCGTAGAGGTTGCATTACCGGTTGTACCGTAGGTGATCACGCCGGGTTGTGCTTTGGCCAAACGCACTAGATCAGCAAAGTTGTTGATGCCAGAGTTGGGTAGCGTAGTCAGTACCGGCGGTAAGTTGACCAAATGAATCAGTCCGGTGGTGTCTTTTGCCTCATAGGTCATCGTAAACAGAGAAGGATTGGTGGCGTGTGCAGGCGCAACCAGTAAGACGGTGTAACCATCGGCAGGGGAGGCGATTAAATGGCTGGTTGCCAGTCGTTCATTTGCGCCTGCACGTGATTCCACCAAGACCGGTTGACCCAAGCGACGCGCGACCTGATCGCCGACTTGCCGGGCAAGAAAATCGGTGGGGCCGCCGCTGGCGTACGCCAGCACAATGCGGATCGGCTTGCTCGGAAAAGTGGCCGCAGTTTGTGCGTGTACCGAAAACGACAGCGCGCAGCTTAATAACGTGAGCAATGTCAGACGTAGGTGATTCAACTTGCGGTGTGCGATCCTACGTGCTGTATCCAGCGGGGCCAAGCTGTGCATAGTGATTCCTTGAGGAACAATTTTTAAATCAATGGGGGTCACACGGTTCATAGAAGACAACCCTGTGCGTGTGGCAGCTTACTCGGGTTTGAGGCCGCCTTCTTTCACTACGCGGGTCCAGGTGACAACCTCTTTGCGAATCAGTGCATCCATGGCTTCTGCGCTCATGGGCGCAGCTTCCGCGCCAGCACGTTCAAGGCGTTCTGCCATGTCAGGGGCACGCGCAACTTTTTCGATTTCATCGCTCAAGCGCTTGGTGATTTCACGCGGTGTTTTTGCGTGGACCACCACGCCAAACCAACTTTGTGATTGCGCATCGGGATAACCCAGTTCGGCAATGCTTGGTACATCCGGAAATGCTTTGCTGCGTTTGGCATCCATGATGGCTAAATGGCGCACCTTGCCCGCTTTGGCTTGCGCACTCGTCGACACAGCGGCAAGTAAACAAGCAGCAAGACGACCAGAGAGCAAATCCGTCACGACGGCAGCGTTGCCTTTATACGGGATCGCTTGGATATCAACAGCGGCAACACGTTTAAATAGTTCAAACGCCAAATGCGGAGGCGAACCTACGCCAGAGTGTCCGTAATCAAGTTTGCCCGGATTGGCTTTGGCGTACGCAATAAATTCGGCGAGATTTTTTGCCGGCAAGCTACTTGGAATCGCTAGCAACGGGACGCTACGCGCGAACATCCCTGCTGCAGAAAAATCACGCACAGGATCCCAGCGTAAATCAGGATACAAAGCGGCATTGGCGGCATGTGTTTGCGTGACCATCAGTAAGGTGTAGCCATCGGCAGGTGCGCTCCAGACGACCTCGGTACCAATGAGGGTGTTTCCACCGGGGCGCGATTCGACCACAACCGTTTGATTCATGTTGCTAGATAAACGCTCAGCCAACATGCGTGCCAGCACATCAGTTGCCCCACCCGTGCCAAATGGCACGATGAGTCGAATCGGTCGAGTAGGGTACGTTTGCGCAACGCTCGTCACGCTCACACAACCGAGCAATAGCGCAAGACCAACACCATACCAACGCAAGCGATCTAGACGAATCCACATGGTCAAGACTCCATTCAGAAAATGATCTATCGATACATGCACGAAGCACACCCAAAGCAATTGCAATACACAGCGATATTGCTAGGGCTCGAGCTTAGACGCCCAAGACGATGCGCTCTTTGGTTTGCCGGGTTTTGATGCCTTTACCCCATTGTTGGATATACGGGGTCGAGGGGCGAATGTCTGGTGCAATCAACCATAAGCGCCACAGTAAGCGTTTGCGCTCAGGCTCCGGCCAATCTTGATACGCGGTACGTGTGTGTACTGCGACTAAATTATTTAAGAACTGCATGTCACCACGCGCTAGCGTCATGGCGTAGTGATGTTGATCAGCGAGATTTTTTGCGTATTGGATGGCGTGTTGTTGTGCCGCAGTGAGCGGTGCAACGCCAGGCAATTGATGTCCTTTTAGAATATGCGTTGGACCAAAAGCTGCGCAAAACTGCCCCTCTAAAAAATTGAAGACTGGGCTTTGGTAATAGGGCAGTTCATCAGGATTTTTTTCGCCATGCTTAGTCCAACAAAAGGCTTGAGAGAGTTCGCGCACGGCTTGTGGATCTTGTTGCAACATGGCGTTATGAATCGTCACTGTGCTCGCAATCTTAGACAGCCCACCTGATTGCGGCGTGCGCACGCAAAGCAATCCCACCAGGGTGCTTTGATCACAGTGATAGGCCATCGCTTCGCTGGTTTGGTAGCCTCGACTCAGTGGATCTTTTTGTGTCTTGCCTAGATCGGTGACATGCCCGAGTAAATCGCCTTCGGGGTTGTTTGAACAGGCGGTACCCATATGCAAACCAAGACCCCAGTAAATGGCTGCGGCTTCCAGTGGCGATAACGTATCCATCGGTAGCCGTCGTAACAACGCAACGCCAAAGCCAGATTTAAGTTCGTGACGAATCGCTGCGAGTTTGGGTGCAAATGGACCGAGCGCAAACGCTTCTTTTTGGATGCCAATCAATCGATTGGGGTCACCATCCAGTTGCGGCAGAATGGGTTGCACCATGGTTCTAAGCGCGTGGATGTCTTCTGATGACAACGAAAATATCCAGCGTGTATCGCGTTGTAAATCAGCGCCAGTCCAATCCGCAGGATCAACAACCGGTTCACCGGCGCGTGCCACTGCGCGTTGGGCGTTGGCTGTACTCACGGTTTGATGCCAACCGTTTTTACGATGCGCTCCCAATTTGGCATTTCAGCTTTCATGTGTGCTTCAAACGCATCTGGTCCTAACCAAGCAGGTAGATTACCGCTTTTTTCAAGGCGATCTCGCATCTCGGCAGATTTGGCCGCTTTTTCAACTTCGGCAGCCACACGTCGCACGATCTCGGGGGGTGTTTTGCGATGAAGTAACACGCCAAACCAAGACACGAGCTGTGCTTCTGGATAACCGGCTTGGGCCAGCGTGGGTACGTCCGGTAGTTCTTTAATGCGCTCATCATTCAACACCGCCAATATACGAAGTCGGCCCTCTTTGGCATGTGAAATGGCGAGCGTTGAAGCCAACATCGACGCAGATAAACGTCCAGCAAATAAATCCGGCAGCAGCGGCGCAAAGCCTTTGTAACCGATGCCTTGAATATCTAAACCGGCGGCGTGTTTAAACAATTCAAAGGCAATGTGGGGTGGTGTGCCGTTGCCAGGGTTACCAAAATTGTGTTGTCCGGGTTGCGCGCGAACCATCGCGACAAACTCGGCCACAGTTTTGGCAGGTGACGTCGCGGGCACCACCAAAAAGTTATACGCCTTGCCAAACATGCCAATGGGCGCGAAATCGCGAATCGGATCCCAGCGTAATTCGTTTTTATAAATCGACGCATTGGATACGTGACTAGCCGATGCAATCAGCCAGGTGTAACCATCGGCAGGGGCGCTGAGCACCGCTTCGGTGGCAATCATTCCATTGGCTCCGGGGCGCGGCTCAACAATCACTTGGGTGCCCCAATTGGCCGAGACACGCTCGGCAATCAAGCGGCCCATGATGTCGACAATGCCGCCGGCCGGATACGGCACGATCGCGCGCACGGGTTTGTTGGGATAACTTTGCGCCAAACTGAGGGGTGCGAACCCGCTGAAAGCCAGTCCACTGAGTGCGCAGAGTGCTTCTCGTCGATTCAAACGCATGCTTCCTCCAACCGGTGAATAAATGAAAGCCGATGATGCGGACGACAAGCCCACAATCTGATTGGGTGGCATAGATACGCCACGTCATTGATCCAGTGTAAAGATAAGCCGATGTTCGGTGATGTTGCGCAGTGAAACTGATCCAACGAAGTAAGCGATGCAGATCAAAGCGCGCAATAGAAATGGCGCACTGCGATAATTGTTGAAACAATGTTGCTACGATATCGCTGCGCGTTTGCGTAAAATTTGCCGCAAAGCAGCACAAATGCAATGACCTAATGAAATATCGACGTATCGACGTATCGACGTAATGACCGAGTAACGTATTGCCGTAATCACTGTTTGGCGCAATGCGCCGCAGCCGTCCCCAGCCCCCCGTCTTGTTTGAGCGAGCGCACGATGTCAGCAAAAAAACTTAGTCTGTTGCAAGCCACGTTGATGGGCGTTGCGGGTAATGCGCCAACCTACAGCATCGCCGTGACTTCAGCGGCACTCACCGCTGCAGTGGGCTTAGGCGCACCCGTAGCGATTTTGGTGTGTGGTGTGGTGATTTTAGGAATCCTGTTTGCGTATGCCCGACTCAATGTAGAGCAACCCAACTGCGGTGCGGCGTATACCTGGGTGAGTAAAGTGTTACACCCCATTGCAGGATTTTTTGCCGGCTGGTGCTTAATCATGGCCGCACTGTTATTCATGATCGCTGCCACCTTACCGGCAGCAAAAGCAAGCTTGCTCATCGTGGCGCCGAGTTACGTCGACAACCAATGGGCAATCACCGGTATCGCTATTTTTTGGTTGGTCATTCTCACTGCGCTGGTTGCACGTGGCGTGGAATTATTAGGACGGGTGCAAGCATTACTCACGTTGATCGAGTTGGTGCTAATCGTCGTGATTGCAGTGGCGGTACTGTGGAATGCCAACGTCGAGGACTATCGCCAGCTCCTTGCAGGATTTTCGATGTCGATCTGGACACCTCAAGCGATCGCCAAAGGCTTGGTCGTGGCGTTATTTTTTTATTGGGGTTGGGATGTCATTTTTAATTTGGCGGAAGAAACAGTCGATAGCCAACGCGTTTCGATGCGCGCAGGACTGATCGCGGTGCTAACCCTGAATGTCATCTTTACTTTTTTTTCCGGTGCCGTGGCTATTTTGTTAGCAAGCACCGAACTGGAGGCGGGAGGTGGTAACGCCATTTTTGCGCTGGCCGATAAGTTATTGCCAAAACCTTGGAGCTATATCGCCGTGCTGACTTTTTTGTTGTCGGTGATTGGGGGGATGGAAAGTTCGATCGTGTTGTTTTCAAGAACAGCGCTAGCAAAAGCGCGCGATCGTCGCTTGTGGTCTGGATTTGGGCAGTTGCATTTACGGTGGGAAACACCGGTCCTGGCAGTGGTGGCGGGCTCGGGTATTGTGCTGGCCTTGTTGTTATTTTCAGCGGCATTTGAATCAGTCGAAAAAGTCATGAATGCTGGCATCGGCGCGACCAGTATCATGGTCGCGATTTACTATGGATTGGCCGGCTTAGCCTGCAGCGTATTTTTTTATCGTAAGAAAAACACCACACTCGGTGACCGACTGGTGTTTGTGATTTGGCCAGGCATCAGTGCATTGGTATTTTTTGCCTGTGCAATCATCGCGCTCGATGATATGGATGGCCTCACCCGGCTAGCAGTATTTGTTAGTTTGCTGATCGGCGCCATGGTGATGTTGTTTCATCGCGGCGCGATGCGGCGAGGGCAACACTAAGCACGACACGAAGTCGCGTGAAACCGTGTCGGTGAGTTAGCGCGTCAGTCCTTCGCATTCACGTTTCATCCCTGGATCTTTGATCGCGGTGCAGTGCACAGGTTTTGACGTGAGTCTGGCCAAACACATGCTGCGTGTGTCTCGATCACGAATTTGTTCGCAAGTGCGTGGGGCATCGTTGGCGATCGCAAAGCACAGCGTGCGTCGATCGGCGTTCGCGATGGCCGTACAGTCTTCGGGTTTAGCGAACACGGCCGAGGTCATCGACATTAACAGGATGACACCCCAACTAAAAAAACGGAGCGGTCTTTGCATCGGTCTGGATGATTTGTACATGACTGGATCCATGGCGTGTTTCAACAAGGTTAAGTGGTGCGTGAGGACATGAGAGGGCTGGGTTGCCGATCGGCCCAGCGATAAAACATACGCTTGATACATTCCACCATTACCAGATACACGATCAGCATCACACCAAGTAAGAGATAAAAACGTAAGGGGGGTGGTGTGAAGCCAAAGTATGCGCCAAGCGGTGTGAAAGGGAGCGTGATGGCAACGGCGACCACGCTCAGCGAGGTCAGCACCAAAAGCGGATGGGCATGACTTTGCAGCGGATGGCCTCTCGTTCGAATAATAAAAATCACCAATACTTGCGAGCATAGTGATTCAACAAACCAGCCAGTTTGAAACAACGCTTCGTTGGCATGTAACACGGCGAGCATCAGATAAAACGTGAGGAAATCAAACAACGAGCTGACGGGTCCAACCACCAACATAAACCTACGAATAAAGTCGAGGTCAAGTACGCGTGGTGTACGCATTTGTTCGGCATCGACTTCATCTAGTGGGATAGGCACTTCTGATAAATCGTAGAGAACGTTATTCAGCAAAATTTGCGTTGGTAGCA
Organism: uncultured bacterium; assembly: GCA_963923385.1. Lineage (GTDB taxonomy): Bacteria > Pseudomonadota > Gammaproteobacteria > Burkholderiales > SG8-39 > SZAS-79. The sequence continues at coordinate 9,389 of CAWUMP010000003.1, forward strand.
TGGGCAAAAAAGGCAAAAACAGCGCGGCGCCAGCCATGCTAAACATATTGCCGAAATTGGAACTGGTTCCCATCATGATGTACTTCATCACATTACCAAAGGTACGACGACCCTCGAGTACGCCCAAGTGGATGACGTTGAGATTCGGTTTGAGCAAAATAATATCGGCAGCTGCTTTAGCCACATCGACGGCGGTGTCGACAGACAACCCAACATCCGCGGCATGCAGTGAGGGGGCATCGTTGATGCCATCGCCTAGATAACCCACTACGTGACCGCATGCACGTAGCGCGACGATGACGCGTTCTTTTTGCGCGGGATTGACGCGGCAAAACAACGTGGTGCTTTGCACGCGCGCTTGTAACGCACGATCATCAAGCGCTTGAATTTCTTCGCCAGTGAGGGTGTTTTCAACATGCAGTTGAAGTTCGCGACACACATGCGTGGTGACGAGGGCGCTGTCGCCAGTCACAATTTTGATTTGTACGCCGCTTCGTTGTAGCGCAGCGAATACTGGTGCGGCACTCATTTTGGGTGGATCAAGAAACGCAACAAACCCTGCCAAAATTAATTCGCGTTCATCATCCACGGCGGCATGCGTTAAATCGCTTGGCGCATCGCGCCAGGCCACACCTAAGACCCGATAGCCCTCGCTCTCTAGTGCATGGTATTGCTGGCAAATGGCGTTGTGTGCGGCGTCATCGATTGGGTAACTAATGCCATTGTCTGTATAGCGTGTACATAACTGCAGCATTTGATCGGGCGCACCTTTGGCAATCAGTAGGCGATTGCCCATCGGATGCTCGAGCAAGACCGATACGCAGCGTCGCTCAAAGTCGAACGGGACTTCATCGATTTTTTTCCATCCGGCTGTGTCTATGCCTGGGCGCGTCAGAATGGCTTCATCCAGCGGATTTTTTAGGCCACTTTCAAAATAGCTATTCAGATAGGCGAAGCGTAACGCGGCGTCACTGGTTTGGCCCATGGGGTCGATTGATTTAGCTAAACCAATGCGTGCTTCTGTGAGCGTGCCAGTTTTATCAGTGCACAACACATCCATCGAGCCGAGTTCTTGAATTGCGGTTAAACGCTTCACGATCATGCCTTGTTTGGCCATGCGCATCGCGCCGCAAGCTAAGGTGACCGAAATCACCATCGGTAAGAGCTCAGGCGTTAAGCCAACAGCCAATGCCACGGCAAACAAAAATGATTCCATCCACGGTTTGCCAAAGGCGGCGTTGGCAAATAAGACAAACATCACCATCAATAGGGTGAGTCGTAAAATCATCATGCCAAAGCGTCGACTGCCAAGCTCAAACGAGGTGAGTGTCGCCGGGCGAGAAATTCGATCAGCAATTTGGCCAAGCGCCGTAAGGGTGCCGGTATGAACGACTTGTAAGCGAGCAACGCCGCTGATCACCGAGGTTCCCATGAATGCTGCGTGACTGGCCTCTTGCAAGTCATTGCGTGGCGTCTGTTCGAGCATCGCGTGTTTTTCGACGGGATAAGGTTCGCCAGTGAGCAAGGCTTGATTCACAAAAAAATCGCGCGCCTCAACAATGCGTCCATCGGCACATACCAAATCGCCGGCTTGGAGTAACACCAGATCGCCAGGCACGACATCAGTGACAGGAATTTCTTTTGCTTGGTTATCACGCCAAACGCGTGCGCGCAGCGCTACGGAGTCGCGTAATTTTTCTGCGGCTGCGTTAGCGCGGTACTCCTGAACAAAATCGAGCATGACACTCATCAGCACCATGCTGCTGATCAGAATAAAGTTGGTGAGCTCACCTGAAAAAGCCGACACTGCACTGGCTGCGAGCAAAATCAACACGAGTGGATTTTTAAAGCGCGCGAGAAATTGCAAAACCAAGGCCTTACCTGCATCCGTACGGAAGGTGTTGGGACCATATTGGGCCAGCCGTACCTGCGCTTGCCCGCTGGTCAGGCCAGTGGGTGCAGTGGGCGTGAATGGTTGGCTTAACCAGGCGGTGGAATTCTGCATACTTGAGATTGTGCGCCGTCGTTCCTTTGGCGTACAGCTGGCGAGATTGCGGTGGACGCCGGTACAATTTCTCAAATGCAACCGTCTTCCGTCGAATCTCCTCAGCATTACAGCCGCACAGCCGTTGCCTTACATTGGCTGATTGCGTTGTTGATCGTGTTTGCTTTTTCGCTCGGGCTCTATATGCACGAGCTACCGCTCTCACCGAGTAAGCTCAAGCTGTACAGCTACCACAAGTGGATCGGTGTGACGGTGTTTGTATTGGCGGTGTTACGCTTGCTGTGGCGTCTGCGCGTTCCTCCGCCAAGCCTGCCCAAAACCCTGGGGCGATGGTCGCAACGGGCAGCACACGCGACGCACTATGGGCTCTATCTATTGATATTGATCGTGCCGCTCTCAGGCTGGTTACTCAGCTCTGCCAGTGGTTTTCCCACCGTATGGTTTGGTGTGGTGCAGTTGCCCGACTTGATCGAGAAGAGCGCCTCGATGGCGAAGGTATTCAAGTCAGTACATGAAATCTTAAACGACAGCATGCTGATGCTGGTGTTGTTACATGTGCTGGCTAGTTTAAAACACCATTTTCTCGATCGCGATACCGTGTTGCGTCGGATGTTTGTTTGGCGGCGATCTTAAAACGCACACCAAACACCGACACACCAGCCAAACGCCAGTTGTAAGGCGAAGTCTAGTAACGCGCCAACCATCACCACGGGCACACCGAGATACAGCGCGCACAATGCCAAGCCAACCCCAGTGATGCGTGGTTTGGGTAGGTGATAGCCAAAAATACGCTGTGTGTCTTCAGTGTTTTTCATGCATTCAGCAGGTATTCGTTCGCATGTCGAGTGCGTTGCGTGTTGTAGGGTGACTAGCTTGAATTATTATAGCGAGATGCACGTACTCTGGGATCCAAACACGCGCGACGCATGGGATGCGTTTCATGACGCACATGCAGGTGCCATGCAACAAGCTTGGGTCTATGGCGATGCCTTAAAAGCCATGGGTGTGCGTATTCATCGTGCTTTGATTGTCGAGGACGGCGTCACGCTCGGGATTGCGCAATTCATGTGTCGCCGCATCGCTGGTTACCTGTCGGTGGCCTCGTGCACCCGCGGGCCGCTGTGGTCCAGCATTACCACACCGTCACAACGCCATGCCGCGTATCGACAGCTCAAGAAAGACATCCCGACCTCGGCATTACGTGTGACGCTATTTTCTCCGGATCAAACGCAGGATAACTTTTCTGCCGATGAAGGACAGGGGTTATGGCGTGTGATGACTGGTTACTCGACGGTATTGTTAGATTTAGCGCAACCCACCGACGCACTACGTGCTGCATTGGATGGTAAGTGGCGCAATCGCTTGGTCAAAGCAGAGGCTGAAACCAAGGTCAATGTAGTGACCAACGCCAGTATCCCCAAGTTGCGTTGGTTGCTTGACCGAGAAACTGATCAACGCACGACTAAAAATTTTCATGGCTTGCCCACGTTGTTTGTCGAGGCTTACCTCGCCGCGGCGCAATCTCCGGTGCATGCATTTGCACTGAGTCGTGCCGAGAAAGACGGACACACCATTGCAGCGATGTTGTTCTTGCTCCACGGGCGTGGCGCGACTTATCACGTGGGTTGGGCCGATGACGCGGCTCGACAGCTCAATGCCCATAATCTACTGTTATGGCGCAGCGCGCTTTATTTAAAAGATAAAGGCGTCACGCAACTTGATCTAGGTGGCGTGAATACCCAACACCTACCAGGTATTTCGCGCTTTAAATTGGGTACCGGTGGTCGTGTGGTGACATTGACTGGTACCTATTTTTAGTCACGCTGCGCTAGCAGAGATTGGGTGATGCACACGCACTTTTATTTCGCGTAGGAGCGTTCCATCGCGCCGTACACGAGTGCAGCAATTTGCTCGCGATAGTATTTCCGGATCTCGCCAGGACTCACGGCCATTACAACCACCACCAATTGTTCTTTCGGGTCGACCCAAAAAATAGTGCCGTTGGCGCCGTTCCAACTGTAATCACCGACGGTGCCGTTGGTTGCAGCGACACCGGGCTGCGTGCGCACGGCAACGCCTAAGCCGAACCCATAGCCATCGCGACCGGCTTCGGTGGACGCGACATTATTTTTAATGTGTTGCCCCAAATGATCTGCGGTCATCAGATCGACTGTTTTTGGGCTGAGTACGCGTGTGCCATCTAGCACGCCACCGTTCAATAGCATTTGCCCAAAGCGAATGTAATCAGCAGCAGTGCTAAATGCACACGATCCACCGCATTCAAATTTGAGTGTTTCGCGCAGCGCAGCCACTTCCTGATTCTTGCCGGTGAGGGGATCGACGGCTAACGGGTGCGCAAAGCGTTGTCGTTGTTCGGCGTTGGGTTGGAAGGTGGTGTCGCGCATGTTGAGCTTGTTCCAAATACGCGCTTGTGAAGCTGCACCCAACGACTGTCCAGAAATTTTTTCAACCACTAAGCCCAGCACATCAATCGAAAATCCATAATCCCAAGTACTCCCTGGTGGATACAGTAATGGGAGCTTGGACAGCGTGGCAAGAAACTCCGGACCGGTCATGGCGTATGCGGCATTGGCAGACGAGGTCGGATACATCTTGTGTATCGGCGTGTTTCCTCGTGCACCGTAGGTGAAGCCCGAAGTGTGTCGCATTAAATCTTGAATAGTGATTGCTGTCTGTGCTGCTTCGGTTCGTACCGTGCCGTTAGCATCGACGATACCCACACGCATCTGCGCAAACTGTGGGTCGTATTGACTGAGTGTCGATTTCAGCGGCAACCGACCTTGCTCATACAGCGTGAGCGCTGTAGCCACCGTGAGTACTTTGGTCATCGAGGCTAAATTAAATACGGCATCGATCGGCATTGCCGTGCCGGTGGCTTTTTGTTGAAAACCAATGGGCTTGTAGTACGCTAACTGACCCTTACGCGCGATGGCAATCACCGCCCCGGGGATGCGATCGCGCGAAATTTCATCAAGATAAAACTGGTCGATACGTTGCAGTGCGCTTGCCGAGAAGCCTAATTTATTCGGCGTCGCGCGGGGGAGTGGATCGGCGGAGGCGGCGTACACGTTGAAGCTGCTGAGGGCGAACATCAGCGTCCAAACAAGTCGCCGGTTAAAATTCTGTAGTTGATCCATACACACTCCCTGAGCGCTTGCACAAAAAGAGAAGTGTACTAAATGTATTCGATGGGGCGCCGCGCAGCTGTGAAATCAATGCATCGCAGTGCAGTCGACCGAGCGATTGCGCTAATCTGCGCGTATCCCTAATGGCTTGATGGTGCTTTGCCAGTAGGCGAGATCTTTTTTCACACGTGCATCGATTTCATCTGGCGTGAGCTCAGACGGTGTAAGTCCTTGTCGTTCGAGTAGTGTTTTGTAGTCTGCAGTTTTTGCGATGCGACGAATTTCTGCATTCAAGCTATCCACAATGGCTTTAGGCGTACCGCGCGGCGCGAAGGTGGTAATCCAGTAGCTGGCTACGGTGATGCTTGGCAAACCAATTTCTGCGAAAGTGGGAACTTCCGGAATTAAGCCATTGCGTTTGCTCGCGGGGATGGCGAGTAGCCGAATTTTTCCACTCCGCGCCATCGGGGCGGCCAAGCTCACTGGCGGAAAATTAAAGCTCATGCGTCCTGAAAGAAATTCTTGCATCGCTGCGCCTGCACCTTTTGCAGGGATATGCACCGCATCGAACTTTGCTTCGCGCTTGAATACTTCGCTGATGATGTGGCTAGGAAAGCCATTGCCCGATGACACGAAATTGGCCTGCGAAGGTTCTTTGCGCATAAGGTCGATTAACTCTTGTGTGCTTTTCGCCGGCGAGCTGGCTGCAACAGCAAGCACGACGTCACCACCATCACCAATCATCGCTACGCCTTGCAAGTCTTTGATGGGGTCATACGGCATTTTTTCGTAAAGCGCGGGATTCACCACAATTGGTGCGTCGACTGTCACTAACAACGTATGACCGTCGGCTGTGGCCCGCGCAACCGAGGCCGTGCCCACATTGCCTCCAGCGCCACCACGGTTTTCGACCACAAACGGTTGACCAAAGCGTTCGCGTAGTCGCTCACCCAGCAAACGCGCCAAAATATCTGATGGTCCTCCTGGTGCTGAGGCCACGACCAGCGTGACGGTTTTGCTTGGGTAGGTCTGTGCATGCACGCAAGCGCTGATAAGTGCACTGCAAAGTAACACGTAAAGTGAGGGCGTTGAAAATAGTCGGTTATGCATAGGGATCGTGAGTTGAAATGGGTGGGAGTAGTCGCTTAATAAGCTACGTTGTACGAGCACCCATCGGATGATCGTAGGTTTAATCTTTAAACGGCGTGCCTTGCGCGGCTAACCAATCCGCCCAGCCAGGCATTGATGGGTTGTGTGGGCGCACTTTGTAGTAGTCAATCATTGGGCGCCACCGGTCAAGAATTTCACCGAGTGCGTCTACTGCGTCTGGTGCGCCTTCACGCTTGGGCATGAAATCAATGCGAAGATCGGTGCGCGCATAGGCTTCGGTGTCATACACCAACATGCACGAGGAGCGATGGCCACCTAAATCGCCACCGGCATTACGCGCAGCAACCACCACCGCCATCAAGCGATCTTCAAATAATTTGCCTTCACTACCGAGCCACGCTTGGTTCATTGCTGGAACGACTTTGTCGGTAAGTAAATAGTTACCCATCACGAGATAGTTGGGCCCAGTGATGGCGCTACTAAATTCTTTGCACTCTGAACCGGTATGCACGGCGGCGCGGCCATGTCGATCGACAATCCCAATTTGTCGCCAAGCAAAATGATCGTCGGTTTCAGAAAGTTCTTTGATGACTTTGTCGGGTGAATGACCCAAGGTGAGTAATTCAATGGCCAGCGGCCCCAAGCCAGGATCGGTATAGGCCTGTGTGCTGACGGCGCCGACATTGGCGCGAATAAATGGGCAGCGTCCGCCAACCGATAAAGGATTGGTCGCTTGTGCTAGTCCGAGTAAACCAGTGTTTGGCTCGCGTGCGATGACACAAAAAGTCATGGGGGGATCTCCGTATTAAGTCGGTGCGTAGGGATTCACTGGCAGGCCGTGTTGTTCAAGAAATGCTTTCTTCGGCGCGACAGCACTTGGGTCGAGGGTGCGTTGAATGTAGTAAGGGATGAGTGGTTGAAACCAGTTGAATATCTTGCGCATTTCGGCAATGGGCTCAAGGCTTACGTCGATGCGTAAATTAACAATCGGAAATGCGTAGCGATCATCAAACACTTCAAGCGCGCAAGAGGTTTGTCCCTCTTCTTGACCGCCGGCATCACGTCCGGCTTCCACGCAGCGTAGCAATCGTTCTTCGAGTTCGACATCGACGCTGCGGGCCCAAGCTTGCGCCATCGTCTCTAGCACTGGTGGGCCAACCAACACGTTGCCAGTGACAATCATGTGTTCACTTACGATTTCACCTGCCCAAGGTCGGGCTTTGGGGCCGGTGTGGACTGCGTACCGCCCGTCATTGAGCAACAGTGCAATTTGTCGATAGGTAAAGTAGGCGTCTTCATGGCACAACGTCTCGAGAATCGCTTCAGGAGATTGACCCGTTTGTAACAACGCTTTAGCGCGTTGCAGTTGACGATAATCGCCGTGGGCTTGAACGGTGAGCACACCGTATCCGGGTACCACATCGGTACAACGCCATCCAACGGCCGGTGTGCTTGTGGCTTGTGCGTAACCGGTTTTACCGCTGCGCGCGCAGCGACCAAGAACAGTAAATGTCATCGCGTGGCTCGCTTAATCAAACTTAATGTTTGCGGCGCGCACCACACGGCCCCATTTTTCTTGGTCTTTCGGTAAAAAGTTTTGCAGCTCTTCTGGGCTCGACGGCGCGGGGTCCATCCCCGCAGCGACTAATTTGTCACGTACCTCAGCATCTTTGAGTACGAGCGTAAACTCTTTATTCAAACGCTGAATGATGGCACGTGGTGTTTTTGCAGGGACCACAAAGCCGTACCAATTCGAGTATTCATAACCCGGTAGGCCCGATTCAGATACCGTAGGCACATCGGGGAGCTGGGCTGATCGTTGCAGCGTTGACACCGCTAACGCGCGTAATTTTCCAGAGCGAATGTGCGGCATCGCTGAAGGATCTGAAAAATAAAAATCAATCTGACCTGTCATCACGGCACTTAAACCGAGCGCCGTGCCGGTGTAGGGCACATGTAACGTATCGACGCTTGCCATTTGATTAAATAGTTCACCGGCCAAGTGTTGCGAGTTACCGATGCCGGCCGAGCCAAACGTGAGTGCGCCAGGCTTTGCCCTAGCGCGTGCAATTAAATCGGCAACTGTTTTGTATGGCGCGTTGGGTGCAACCACCAAAATCGGTGTGAGGAGCACGCCTTGACCAACCGCCGTAAAGTCTTTGAGCGGGTCATAGCCGAGTTTGCGTCCCGAGCCACCTGCAATCGTCATCGGTGCAGGGGTGGCTAACATCACTGTGTAGCCATCTGGTGCAGATTTGGCCACATGCTCCGCACCGATCAGTCCGGAAGCGCCAGCGCGATTATCAACAACCACTGAGCTACCCATGTTGGTGCTCATTTTTGCTGCGACGATACGCGCCATGATGTCGGGCCCACCACCCGGCGGGAAAGTCACCACAATCCGAATGGGGCGCGTTGGAAAGGGCTCTTGTGCGGTGACCGTGTTGCTCATGCAGGTCAATGTGGCGAGCAGCACATAACTGAAGAGTGTCAACAAGGCACGCATGGGGGGATCCTTTAATCAGGGCGTGAGGTAAGTGATCGCGGGCAGACGATCAAAGCATGACCACACTATAACGCCGGGTCCAATGCGAAACGTGCATGCATTGCGAACGTGCGTCTTTGGCCAACGGCAGGCGGCGATTTACTGTGTTGGCTTGAATCCCGAGGCGCGAATCACCGGTCCCCATTTGTCGTAGTCGGTGCGCAAGATCGCGGCCAGTTCACTCGGGCCGAGCCCCGTGGGTTCGAGTCCCATTGCGTCGAGTCGTTGGCGCAGCTCTGGGTGGCGGATTGCCTCGAGCGCCGCTTTGGATTGCTTTTCAATGATCTCGCGCGGGGTTTTGGCTGGCGCAAACAGCGCGTACCAACCAGAACCTTCAATGGGATACCCCAGCTCCTTGAAGGTGGGATATTCAGGTGCGAGTAGGGCACGCTGTGAACCTGCCACGGCAAGGACACGCGCTTTACCAGAACGCACTAAGGTGAGTGCATCAGCCAAAACAAACATGGCGGCTTTAATTTCACCACCGGCTAAGGCCTGCAATGCAGGCCCAGTGCCCTTGTAAGGGATGTGCACCATCTCAATACCTGCAGCGCGTCCAAAGAGCACACCAAAATAATGCGGCAAGCTACCTGCGGCTGCGGAAGCGTAGTCCCCATAGCGTGCGTCTTTTTTTACGATCGCCACGTACTCACTCACCGTTCGCGCCGGAACATCGCCATGCACAAGGAGTGCGAGTTGAAAATGACTCACATGCGCGACAGGCTCGAAATCGCGAAACGGGTCATAGCGCAACGCCGCCCCATGCGAATGAGGAAAAGCGGCCATGGTGGCCACTGGGGTCAGTAATAGCGTGCTGCCATCGGGCGCCGCGGCTTTCACGGCTTCATTGCCAACAATGCCGCCAGCGCCGGGTTTGTTTTCTACGACCACCGGTTGATTGAGTAGGACGCGCATCCGATCTGCAAGCAGTCGCGTTAAGGTGTCGCTCGAAGCACCGGGTGGATAACCTAAAACGATCCGTAGGGTTTTTTCTTGCGCCCAAAGCTGGGTTGGTTGCAGTAACAACGCCAAAACGGCGAGGGCATAGATCAGTACTTGAGTACGTGTCGGACATCCTGCGCCGCAACGCGATCGTACGGCGTTGCGCAAGTGCGGACGATTTAGAAGACAAAGCATTTGGGTCTCCGAATTATTTTTCACGATGGTAGCATCGCGAGATTGCTATTTTTTAGGCGCTGCAGATGTCACGTCGCCCCAATTTTATTTTTATCATGGCCGATGATTTGGGTTATGCCGATCTCGGTTGTTATGGTGGGCGTGGGCTAGCGCCAACGGGGCAAAGTTGTTCACCGCAATTAGACGCGATGGCTGCGCAAGGATTGCGTTTTATTAATGGCTATGCCAATTCACCGGTTTGTTCGCCAACGCGTTTTGCGTTAGCCACTGGGCGTTGGCAATATCGATTGCGTGGTGCAGCCGATGAGCCGATCCCGACGCGCTCGCGCGGTCATCCGGTGTTAGGTTTGCCACCGTCGCATCCGACATTGGCCTCGTTGTTGCGAGATGCGGGTTATCGCACCGCGCTGATTGGTAAATGGCATTTGGGTTTTGCGCCCCACTTTGGTCCGCTCAAAAGTGGCTACCAAGAATTTTTCGGCGCGATGTCTGGCGGGCTGGATTACTTCACACACAAAGATAGTGCTGGTGTGCATGATTTGTTTGAGGGCGATCAAGCATGTCACCACGAGGGCTACTTAACGGATCAGTTTTCTGATCGTGCAGTGCAATTCATTCAACGACAAAGTGCCGCCCAACCTTTTTTATTGTCGCTGCATTACACCGCACCGCATTGGCCTTGGGAAACGCGTACCGATCGGGCGCAAGCGCACGCCATTCAACGCATCGTGCATACCGATGGTGGATCGGTGCAAACCTATCTGACCATGTTGCATCACATGGATGAAGGCATCGGGCGCGTGCTGACGGCCTTGCGTAGTGCAGGGCTCGACGAAAACACGCTGGTGGTGTTCACCAGCGACAACGGCGGTGAGCGGTTTTCAGATACCTGGCCGTTGGTTGGAAAAAAAATGGATTTGCTCGAAGGCGGAATTCGCGTGCCTTACATCGTGCGCTGGCCCGAAAAAATCCCAGCCAATACTTCTACGGCGCAATGCGCAATCACGATGGATTGGGTGGCCACGTTGTTGGCTGCGGCACAAGTCAATCCGCACGCTGACTATCCATTAGATGGGATGAACCTGCTGCCGGTGTTAGAAGCGCCAGATCAACTGATTGAGCGCGCGTTGTACTGGCGCATGAAATACCGACAGCAGCGCGCGTTACGGCAAGGTCAATGGAAATATTTTGCCAATGAAGACGGCGAGTTTTTATTTGATCTCGACGCGGATCCTCGAGAGCGCGCCAATCTTGCGCATCGGCAAGCGGATCGTTTTACGCAACTGAAAGCGCAGTGGGAACGTTGGCACGCGACACTCCCCGCGTTGCCCGCCGATGCCACTGTCTCGATTCCGTACACACGACAAGATTTGGCGCATCCATGAAGGAGCAACGCCGTTGGATCGAGTTAGCTACGGTGATTGTTGGGGCCGTCTTGAGTACGCTATTTTTTTGGGTACTTGCCTATGCGCTCGCGCCCGACCGTGAGGCGTTTCTTGCCGACCGCTCGTGGCGCTATCAATTGGGTTGGATGCCAGTGCATCTTTTACTCGGCTATTTTTCGATTCTGATTTACAAAAAAGCAGCCCATGGGATGCACTATGGAGAAATCACTTGGCGTTCGATTCAAGACGATATACGACGCAATCAACGTGCTGTGTTGTTTGCTGTGCTGTTGGTGACACCCTTTGTCATCGAAGATTTAATTGAGGGGGTCGGCCAGTTCAACGCCCAACGCGACACCTTGGGGTGGGCGACCTGGGTGCTGATTGGTCCGGTGTGGATTATTGAATGGTTGATGCTAGGCGTGATTTGGTCACGTGTAATTGCGCTGCTGTCATTAACGGTTCGAACCTTTAATCCCGACTACGTTCGTAAGCATTTAGACACCTTGTTGGTCTCTTCGCGTTCGATTCCTTTATTGAGGGCGGGGGTAGAAAACGCGTTAGTGAATTTTTTCTATGCCTTAACAACGATCGGCTACATTTTGTACACCGGTGGTGAGGCTTCAGATTTTCAAACGGTGATCATCTCGGGTTTATTGGTGCTGTTGAGCTTTTTATTCACCTGTTGGTTCTTACGCATGCGTGTTGAATCCGTACTTGAGACCATGGCCGTCGAGCATGCAAAGAAAATCGACCAAGCCTATCCGATGGGAGAGCACGCCAGTTTGCAGGAACGTTTTCAACACTACCGGTTAAACGCTTCGCTGATCGATCAGTTTGTATTGCATCGTCCAGAAAAAATTAATCGTCGCGGTCTGGAGCGCTTGGCCTTAGTGCGGACCAGTTTATTGCTCGAGTCGATTCAACAAAATTCATCGGCCGAGTTCTTGGATGTGCCCACGGGCTTAAAAGCGCTGCGTTACACGCAATACGAGCGCAAACTGTCCTCGCTTGGTCTAGCCGAGTTGCGTGGCGTGCTGATACGGCTAGGATCGCCCTTGTTGATGTTGTTCTTAAAGCTTCCGATGTTGATGCAGTGGTTTAAGTAACAAGTAATAACGTACGTCGTTCTTTGGTGGACGGGGGCCCAGATGCTAGACCAGTTTTTTAAATCCAAAGCCTTGAGTGGTGCAAAGCTGGTCGTGCAAAAACTCTTGAGTGAACAGGGTGAAGCAAACGCCCATTCGCTGGCCCACAAGTTGATGCAACACTTTCAGACCCTGGATCGCAAATTACAGCTGGAGTTTTTTGCTTTCCTTGCGGCGCACTTTAACCCTGATCCTTTACAGGTACTACAAGCAGCCAAGGATTACGCGGTATCGCCAGGGCAGCAACAATATATTCGGTTGTTTCAGGTGGTGGAGCCTGCGCGACAAGAATTGTTGCGTCGAGTCAATCGTGCGCCTGGGGGAACTGCCGCCATTTTGCAGATGCGTACCATATTGTTACAGGCGCTCAAGTCGTATCCTGAATTTGCAGCGGTAGATGCTGACATGCACCACTTACTGAGTTCGTGGTTTAACCCGGGATTTTTAGAGCTGCACGAAATCACTTGGTCATCCCCTGCGATCTTGCTAGAAAAACTAATTGCCCATGAATCGGTGCATGCGATTGATGGCTGGGATGATCTGCGTCGGCGCTTGCACCCAGATCGTCGTTGCTTTGCTTTTTTTCATCCGCAATTACCAAATGAGCCATTGATTTTTGTTGAGGTCGCGTTGGTGCCATCCATCGCGACAAATATTCAAGGACTCTTAGATAAACAAGCACCCGTGCTTGAAAAAAAATTATTCAAAGCCGCGATGTTTTATTCAATTAGCAATTGCCAACCGGGATTGCGTGGCGTTTCTTTGGGTAATTTTTTGATTAAGCGGGTCGCCGAGCGGATTGCTCAAGAGTTACCTAGCGTGAAAACGTTTTGCACGCTCTCGCCGATTCCTGGGTTGAATCGATGGCTGGATGTGGGTGCGCCTTTGGGCGATGCGCAGTTGAGTGCCGCGACGCGCAAACGCCATGCCGCCGCCTGTGCGGCGTTGGGTTTGGCGCAGCAGCGTTGGTCACAACAACGCGCGAATGGTTGGCGCCCAGAAAAATCTTCTGAAACGATACAGGCGATGTTGCAATCGCTCTGTGCGATTTATTTGGTGACGCAATCGACGGGCGAGTTCGGAGATGCCGTGGCGAGGTTTCATCTCACCAACGGTGCGTCGTTACATAATATTCACTGGGCTGCGGATCTTTCTAAAAAGGGCTTGGCTCAATCCGCAGGGATGATGGTGAATTATTTATACGAGCTGGATCGTATTGAAGAAAATCACGCGGCGTTTATCAATCAAACCGTGATTCACGCGCGCGCGATACGCCGCTGGCTGTAGAAAACAAAACAGCGCTTCAAGCGCTGTTTTGGTCGTGACGTGTTTAGGGTGGAGCAGAGTTAAGCTTTTTTGCTCCAAGCCACACACCAACCTTTGGCGTTCACGAGCTTGCCACCCACGGCGGCACAGGCGCCCCAAGCTTCGCCGGCCTTACCTTGATACAGCTGACAGTTGGCGCAGTTACGGCCCGCAGCCCAGGTGGGCGATTTTTTGGCATCGACCTTGGTGGCGTCGTGTTTGTAGCTAATCGCGGTGGCTGCGGGATCCGATTCTTCTAACTTTGCGGCTTGCGCGCGAACGGCAAGACTTCCGCCTAAGGTGAGGGCTGCGAGAGAAACGGTGTGGATCAGGAACGTGCGGCGCTGAGTCATGAGAGTCTCCGAGGTCAAATTGAAACGATAATGTAGCGATTTTAGACAAATAAAATCCATTTAACTAGTCATTTCGGATAAATTTCGGTGACTAACGTTGCAATAGCGTTTCAATAATTCGTTTCTACCCCCCAACGTTTCGCTCATTTCGTTTCAATTTTGATTTCTTGCTGGAGTTGCTATGGCATCGATCGTCAATCCCGTTACACCGAGTCTAAACGCCCACCATCCGGCCTTTCGCAGCGGGGTTGCTGCACGGCTGGCTGGGGTGCCCGCCCAAACCTTGCGTATTTGGGAGCATCGTTATGGCGTGATCAGCCCGAATGTCAGCGCCGGCGGTCAGCGCTTGTACTCAGCACCGGATGTGGATCGTTTGGTGTTGATCAAAGCACTGGTGGACGCGGGTCACGCCATTGGCTCGATCGCACGTTTACCAACATCGGTGCTTCAAGCCATGCGTGGCAGCATGGGAATGGTTGCAAGACGTGATGGTGTGACGGCGCCGAGCAGCGAGGCGCGCGTCGCGTTGGTTGGGCCATTGGTTTCGGTACTGGAATTTTCCGCCCCGGCGTTACATGTCATTCAACGATTTGCTGATGTGAGTGCTGCTGCCCAAGCAAACGCACTCGATGCCTTGGCCTTAGCGGTGGTCGAGGTCGCCACACTCAGCGATCAATCGCTTACGCAAATGACACAGCTCAAAGAGACCTTGGCTGCGCGTCAAATGATGGTGCTGTATCGCTTTGCGCCGGGTCCGGTGATCCGACGCTTACGGCAAGCCGGCATCGAAGTCATGCGCGCGCCTTCGGACGCGCAGCAGATTGAATCCGTGTGTCTGACCGCGCTACAGATGCCCGTCATCGAATCCAAATCAACGCCAACAACGCAGCCTGCCCCCCCACGTTTTGATGAGCAAGCGTTGGCGCGCTTAGCGACCACAAGCAATAGCCTGTATTGCGAATGCCCGCGTCAGTTAGCGGAGCTTTTGGTGAGCGTAAACAGTTTTGAGCGTTACAGTCTCGAATGCCAAAATCGTGGTCCAGAAGATGCGCAGTTGCACCGTGATTTACATCGCGCAGCTGGCGAGGCGCGGGTGATTCTAGAAACTGCTTTATCGCACCTGATGCGAGTCGAAGGACTGAGCAGCGGTTCTTAAGACCACGCAGGTGTTGTACGCGTGCTGATCAAGCTAAACGACCTTGTCGGTAATCTTGAATCGCTTGCTGCAACTCTTGTTGAGTGTTCATGACAAACGGACCGTGTTGTGCAATCGGCTCGCCTAAAGGTTGGCCAGCGACCAACAACACGCGTGTGTCTTCAATCGCTGTGAGCTGAATGCCATCGCTTGACCGGTCATTGGCAAGAATCGCCATCCGCTGCGATTCAACGCGCGTACCTTCGATGGTTGCACAGCCTCGGTACACATAGACAAACGCGTTGTGCGATGCCGGTAGTGCCGTTGCAAACGTCGCACTAGCCGGCAAATGAATGTCGATGAGTTGTGGGGCGGTGAACGCGCGCTGCACCGCACCGCGCTGACCGTGCGTTGTTCCAGCTAGCAGCGTCACGGTCACGCCATCGGATCGTGTGAAGCGCGGTAAATCATGCGCCGCAAAATCGCGATACCAAGGGTCACACATTTTGTGGGCGCTCGGTAGATTGAGCCACAACTGAAACCCTTCCATGACACCGTGTTCTTGTTGTGGAATTTCGGCGTGAATCACACCACGACCTGCCGTCATCCATTGCATGCCACCGTTTTCAAGTAAGCCCACGTGACCTGCGCTATCTCGATGTTGCATGCGTCCTGCAATCATGTAGGTGATCGTTTCAAACCCACGATGCGGATGATCAGGAAATCCGGCGATGTAATCATCCGGATCGTCGCTTCCAAATGCATCGAGCATTAAAAACGGATCTAAGCGCCGCTGTAGGTCTTGCGTGAGCACACGCGTCAATTTGACACCCGCACCGTCTGATGTCGCCAGTCCCGTCACGAGGCGTTCGACACGACGTGGTTGCTGAATTTTTTCGGGTTCAACGAGGGTGGGCATGGGGCATACTCAACAAAGCTGCGAAGAAATTAGTTAGCGCTGACGTTGGCGTCTTTCACCACTCTAGACCACTTGGTGACTTCGCTTTGCACAAAGCTTGCAAACTGCTCGGGTGTGGCAGACGATGGTTCGATGCCGTTTTCAATGAGTCGTTGTCGCGTATCAGCACTGGCCACTGCTTTTTGAACGTCAGCGTTAATTTTTTGTACTAACTCGCGTGGCATCCCCGCAGGTGCACAGAGGCCGTACCAAACGGTTACTTCATAACCAGGCAATCCAGCTTCAGCAATCGTTGGGACTTCAGGTAATTGGGCCGTTCGCTTTGCTGTTGAAACCCCCAAGGCGCGTACTCGGCCGGCTTTGATATAAGCAATTTGCTCAGGCAAATTGGTGATGAGTAATTGAATTTGGCCACCCAACAAATCCGTCCCTGATTGTGCGCCGCCTTTGTAAGGTACGTGGACAAGGTTAACACCTGTCTCTTATACACATCTGACGCTGCCGACGATACTCCTTGTG
>CAWUMP010000004.1:0-25343 GCA_963923385.1 uncultured bacterium
CCTCAGACCAACGGCTGGCTGGCCGGGGCGCGCGATGCCTTCAGCATTGTGATGGGCTATTTTGGTGTGGGCTTGGCGGCCGGTGTGGTTGAACACGCGGCAGGTTTGAGTGTCGCCGAAATTTTATTTTTGTCGGTGGTTCTATACGCGGGCTCTGCGCAATTTATTTTGGTCTCGATGCTTGCGCTTGGTCAAAGCGTGAGCGCGATCGTACTCACGGTATTTTTTGTCAACGTGCGCCATGTGTTGATGTCGGCCGCGCTGTCGCCGTACCTGCGTCATTTAACTACTTGGCAAAACGTGTTGTTAGGCGCGCAACTCACCGATGAAACCTTTGTGGTGGCGATTGCGCGCTGCGCGCGTGAACCACAGCTCAGTGCGCGTTGGTTGGGTGGGCTGCAGCTCACCGCTTGGATGGTTTGGGCATGCGCCAACGTGAGTGGGGCGTTCCTTGCTGGTTCGCTCTCTCAACGTTTGCTGCAAACGCAGGTTTTATCGTTTGCTTTGCCGTGCATGTTTGCAGGACTGTTGGTGTTGCAATTACAAGTGCAGGCGGTGCGATGGCGTGGTGCGAGTGTGGCCATCTTGAGTGCCATCGTTGCCTTGACGATCGCGTGGCACTTTCCAGGGCCTTGGGCGGTGATCATCGCCACCGTGGTGGGCGCGACGCTTGGTTTGCTGCTCACACCAACCACCGTCGAGCCGGCAGCATGAAGCGCGCTCGCATGAACGTTGTGATGGACTGATGGAGCTACGTGTCAGTATTGTTGAGTTGGTTTTGCTTTGCGCGCTGGTGACGGTGTTGCCGCGCGTCTTGCCGTTGCTATTGCTCTCGCGCATCACGCTACCAGCGTGGCTGCGCGCATGGCTTGCTGCGGTGCCTGTGGCCGTGTTGGCTGCGTTACTCGCGCTTCAAGTGGGTGTGCCAAATGGGCGGTGGGCGGGGCAAGATCCTGCGATGTTATTTGCGATTGTTTCTGCTTTGCTTGTGGCGACCGTATCGCGAAGTTTGTTGCTGACCGTGTTGATTGGGATGTTGGTGTATGCGTTGTTGTTGTCGTTTTTTTAATGCAAGCGCAATGCGTATTGCAACTTCGTTTATGATGGCGCGATGTTGAGTCCAGATACATTGATTGTTGGGTTTGATCGCGCCTTGCGCACCGTTGTTGGGGTGGTGCACGCGGCACGCCCACGCCCGGATGCAGCACTGACTGAAGGTGAGTTGGATGCCGAGGCGCGTGCACATGCGGCGCGCTTGATGCGTGTGAATCACTGCGGTGAAGTGTGTGCCCAAGCGCTGTACCAAGGGCAAGCGGTTTGCGCCCACAATCCAGCGATTCGTGACGCTTTACAGCACAGCGCAGATGAAGAGTTAGATCATTTGGCCTGGAGTGCAGCGCGCATTGAAGAGTTGGGTGGTCGCACAAGTGTATTCAATCCGCTGTGGTACGTGGGGTCGCTAGGCATCGGCGTGCTTGCCAGTCGTTTTGGTCAGGCGTGGAACTTGGGTTTTCTTGCAGAAACCGAACACCAAGTTGAAGCACACTTGCAAAGTCACTTGGCGCGACTTGATCCCAAAGATGTTCGTACCCGCGCGCTGATTGAACAAATGCGTGTAGATGAAGCAGCGCATGCGGCGAACGCGGTGTCTTTAGGTGCAGCTGAATTACCTGCGCCGGTGAAAACGATCATGCGCGCTGTGGCGAGCGTGATGACGAGTGCTTCGTATCGACTGTAGCAACGTTGTGTGTTGTGCCGAACACGTGCTGAGCGCCAGCCGTATTTCTTAGTCTTCGATAATCTCGACGTCTTTGGTGATGGCGACGGTTTTGCCGAGCATGATCGAAGCTGAGCAGTATTTTTCGTGTGACATGCGCACCGCGCTTTCGACCAAATTGGGCTTGAGTTGCTTGCCGCGAACCACAAAGTGCATGTGTATCTTGGTGAATACTTTGGGATCAACCGGGGCGCGCTCGGCTTGCAGTTTGACTTCGCAACCGCGCACATCCTGTCCGCTTTTTTTTAAGATGACTACTACGTCATAAGCAGTGCATCCACCGGTGCCAAGTAGAACCATTTCCATTGGGCGTGGCGCAAGGTTGCGTCCGCCACCCTCGGGTGCGCCATCCATGGCAACCAAGTGATTACTTTCGGTTTCGGCAAGAAAACTCATGCCGTCTCCGGTCCAGCGTACGGTGCATTCCATGGATTGGTTTCCTTCAGAAAAATTGAAGCGTGGAGACCGTAATTTAAGTCGGATTTCACTTGAAAAGGAATTCAAGTGGCGGGATGTTCACCGGCGATTGGCGACGGACCCGTCGGTGTGGCTTGATCGGCTACTCCGTGTTTGTTGCGTTCATTGCAAGAATCCATTCTCCAGAGAGCAATAATTCCACTTTTTCACGAATAGAATTTATTTATACCAAAATTAAGAATTCGATTTTGCAATGCACAAAGCGACGTGAAATACTCACCTCAGGCTGAAGTCACGCTTATCGGGTTATTAGCTAACTAAGTGATTTGCTAATTGGGTTATTAGGTTGTTGGGTTTTAGGTTATTGGGTTATTAGTTTGCTGGGTTGCTGGGGTCTGTGCCCCACCCGCATCAAAGCGTGGCTTTAGCACCGTGTCTCCTCCACCCTCCTCCTTTGGTGGATTCAGCGCGGCTCCGAAACGAGCCGCGCTTTTTTTTTGTCCAGGGTCCCCGGCAGCTGCCTTGTCCCAACGCCCAAGGCCACAATCCGGATCAACTGGTCCAACCCAAGGGTATTTAGAGACGGCGCCAACGGGTTTGACATGGTTGACTAGATGCGCCTAAAATCGCGGTCTTTTCTGATACTTGACTGCGCCATGAAAACCTATTCGGCGAAGCCGCAAGACATCAAGCAAGACTGGTTTGTGATCGACGCGCAGGGCCTTGTGCTCGGACGTTTGGCTTCACAAATCGCTTTGCGTCTGCGTGGCAAGCACAAACCTGAGTACACCCCGCACGTTGATACCGGCGACTTCATCGTTGTCGTCAACGCCGCCAAGCTTCGTGTGACTGGCAATAAAGGCCAGGACAAAAAATATTTTCGTCACACCGGCTACCCTGGTGGGATTTACGAAACTAACTTCGCCAAGATGCAAGAACGTTTTCCCGGCCGCGCGCTTGAAAAAGCGGTCAAGGGCATGTTGCCTAAGGGGCCGCTCGGTTACGCCATGCTGAAAAAGCTCAAGGTGTATCCAGAGCAGTCGCACCCACACAGCGCGCAGCAACCTAAGGTTCTGGAGGTCTAGTCTCATGGTCGGTGATTATTTTTACGGAACGGGTCGGCGCAAGAGTGCCGTGGCTCGGGTTTTTCTGAAATCGGGCAAAGGCCAAATCGTCGTGAACGGTAAGTCGCTCGACACGTTTTTTGCTCGCGAAACAGGTCGTATGGTTGTGCGCCAGCCGTTAGAGCTGACAAATAACGTCGCGAGCTTTGATGTGATGGTGAATGTGTTTGGTGGCGGTGAGTCAGGTCAAGCCGGTGCGGTTCGTCATGGCATCACGCGTGCACTGATCGAGTATGATGCCGCGCTCAAGCCAACACTTTCGGCCGCAGGTCTCGTGACTCGCGATGCCCGTGAAGTGGAACGTAAGAAGGTGGGTCTACACAAAGCTCGGCGCCGCAAGCAGTTCTCGAAGCGCTAAACCAAAGCGCAGCGGGCTCCGGTCCCATCAAAGAGCCGCCTGCGGGCGGCTTTTTCATTTCAGGGGGCGACATGATCAAAGTGGGTATTGTCGGCGGCACCGGTTACACCGGGGTGGAATTACTACGCCTCTTATCGCGCCATCCCAACGTGCAATTGCAGGCCATCACCTCGCGAAAAGAAGCGGGGATGCCGGTGGCGCAGATGTTTCCGAGTTTGCGTCAGCATGTGGACCTTGCTTTTTCCACGCCCGAAAAAGCCGAACTCTCACAATGCGACGTGGTGTTCTTCGCCACCCCGAACACGGTCGCCATGCAAGAAGCGCGTGCGCTTTATGCAGCCGGCGTACGCATGATTGATTTGTCGGCGGATTTTCGCTTGCCCAATATCGCTGAATGGGAGCAATGGTACAAAGCACAGCATGCGTGTCCAGAGCTCGTTGCCCAAGCGGTCTACGGCTTGTGCGAAATCCATCGTGAAAAAATTCGCAGCGCTCGTATCGTGGCGAATCCGGGGTGCTACCCGACGGCGGTACAACTGGGGCTGTGGCCGCTGGTACGTGCGGGCGTTGTCGACACCGAACACCTCATTGCAGACGCAAAATCAGGGGTGAGTGGTGCCGGTCGCAAAGCTGAAATCAATACGCTATATGCCGAGGCGTCAGAAAATTTTGCCGCCTACAACATTGCGGGTCATCGGCATTTACCTGAAATAAAGCACCATCTATCGCACGCTACGGGTCAGTCAATTGGATTGACCTTTGTGCCGCACTTAACGCCGATGGTACGCGGCATGATGGCAACTTTGTATGCACGCATCACCAAAGAAACAGATTTTCAAGCGCTCTACGATACGGCCTACACGCACGAGCCGTTTGTCGATGTCATGCCCATGGGAAGTCTGCCTGATACGCGTTCGGTGCGTGGTGCCAATACGTGTCGTATTGGACTACATCGTCCACATCATGGTGATACGTTGGTGGTGTTGTCGGTGATCGACAATTTGACGAAAGGTGCTGCAGGCCAAGCAGTACAAAATATGAATCTGATGTTCGGTTTTGAAGAAACCGCCGGACTCGATTTGGTTGCGGTTGTGCCGTGAAGCCGATCGGTTGGCGCAAACTCCGGCAACGCTTTGGCATTGCCGCGCCGCGGGTTGCGATCCGCACCCACGTGCCGTGGTACTTGCGCTTATTGATGATCGTGTTTGTGTTGTCGGTATCGGCTGCGTTGGCAGCATGGATCTACGATGCCGGCCGACGTTTTGCTGGTTTTGATCGCAGCGAAGTGCAAGCCGAGGTGGCCGATTTACGGCGCGATAAGGCCGAATCGCACGCCGAACTCGAGCGTTTGCGCGCGATCGCAAACGCATCTGAATCCAAAATTTCGATTGAACGAAGTACCCAAGCCACATTGGCCCAGCAAATTCGTACCTTAGAACAAGAAAACGCCCGACTACGCGAAGATTTGGCGATCTTTGAAAACATGTTGGCAGCCGAGCCACGTGGGGCGCAGGGTTTGACGATTCAGCGTTTTAAGTTTGAACCTGATGCCGTACCGGGGGAGTTCCGCTACCGACTGGTCCTGATCAATGGCACCCGCCGGGAACGCACCGAAACCCCCTGTCGGCTCGAGTTTTTGGTGACCGTACAGCGGGATGGCCGCAGTGATATCATTACTTTTCCGGAAAAGTCCGAGCAAGATGCGTCGCGTTTTCGGTTTGTACTACGCCAATTCCAGCGGGTCGAAGGGGTTCTCAAACTCAGCCCCGAAGCGCGCGTGAGTAATGTGCAGGTTCGAGTGTATGAAGGGGCGGCGACTCAGCCCAAGGCCACACAAGCGATTCGTCCGGGATCCTGACAGGAGAAGTTGATGTTCAATAAATCCAGCAAACCGCAAAATCGTATCGATAGCCTGATTGGCGCAACCACGCGCATTGACGGCAATGTGACCTTCAGCGGCGGTATTCGCTTGGATGGAGTGATCAATGGCAATGTCAGCGCCGAGCCTGATCAAGCGGCGGTGTTGGTGTTGTCCGAGCACGCGCGCATTGATGGCGAAGTGAAGGCCTCGCACTTGGTTGTGAACGGCGCAATCAACGGTCCAGTGCATGCTTCTGAGACGATTGAGTTGCAATCCAACGCGCGTATTCGTGGTGATGTGCATTACAAAAGCATGGAGATGCAGCTGGGCGCGGTGGTTGAAGGCCGCTTGGTCCATGTGGCGCTGGCCAGTGAGGCGCGCCCGGTCGAATTGAAGCTTGCCGCCGGTGGCACCCCAAACCCGCGTTGACCACGTGGAAAGCGGCGCTAGATAATCCGCGCAACTGTTGAGGAGTTTTCTATGAATGCCATGACCGAAATGCCGGCGCCGTTAATCTTCACTGACAACGCGGCAAATAAAGTACTGTCACTGATCGAAGAAGAAGGCAACCCCGGCTTAAAGCTACGCGTGTTTGTTTCTGGCGGCGGTTGTTCGGGTTTTCAATACGGGTTTACCTTCGATGAAGTGCAAAACGAAGATGACACCGTGATGGAAAAAAACGGCGTCAGCTTATTGATCGATCCGATGAGCTACCAGTATTTAATCGGCGCAGAAATTGATTACCAAGAAAATCTTGAGGGTTCACAGTTCGTGATCAAGAATCCAAACGCGACGACGACCTGTGGTTGCGGCTCATCGTTTTCGGTTTAATCGCCAGCACCTTTTTAGTTTCTTAGTTTGATTTCTTAATTTAGTCCCTAGGCCGGGGTGATACTGCCCAAAACACGTGGGCCTTTCGCACCGGTCACCGCCACTAAATTTCCAGGCTCGCCCATACACGTTGCGCGCGCTAACCAAGCAAACCCTGCCGCCTCGACGTGCATTGGATCGATGCCATACGCGCGACTCGACTCAACCTGAATATCGGGTACTTGCGTTTGTAGTGCAGCCATCAGCGCGATGTTGTTTGCGCCGCCTCCGCAGACGATGATGCGTGCGGGTCGTGCAGGCGATTGACTGTTCAAACTGCGCGCCACACTGTGCGCGGTGAGTTGTAGTAACGTTGCCTGCACATCAATCGGACGAGGATCGCCATGCACAAATGTATTCAACCAGTGCAAGTTGAAATATTCTCGACCGGTACTCTTGGGCGGCATGCGTTTAAAGTACGGATCTTCAAGTAACGCGTACAAGAGCTCAGGTAAGCAAAGGCCTTGTGCAGCCCAAGCGCCATCGCGATCAAAATCGCAACCAAGATGCGCATGGATCCACGCGTCCATTAAGCCGTTGGCGGGGCCGGTATCAAACCCACTGACAATGCCTTGACTGGGTAACAAGGTCACATTGGCAATCCCGCCAAGATTTAACACCACGCGCGATTCAGTGGGGTCCGCAAACTGCACGGCATGAAACGCGGGTAATAAGGGTGCGCCTTGTCCGCCGGCGGCAATATCACGGCTACGGAAATCACTCACCACATCGATGCCCGTCAATTCGGCCAGCAATGCGGCATGGCCAATTTGTACCGAGAATCCATCTGCAGGGTGATGACGAATAGTTTGACCATGACAGCCAATGGCCCTCACATCGTGTGAGGTGTGCTGTGTGGATTGCAACAGGGCTTGCACAGCTTGGGCGTAATGCTTGGCGAGTGCCACACTGGCGAGACCCACTCGCACGACTTCATTTTCACCTGGTGCACACAACGCAACGAGTTCGTCGCGCAATGTATTGGTAAAAGGCAGATGCGCATGGCCCAGTACAACAGGGCACCGCATTTGTGTGGAGACCCATTCGGCGAGCACCGCGTCGACGCCATCCAAGCTGGTGCCAGACATCAGGCCGATATATCGACCAGGGCCTGGCTGTTTTTGCACGGTGTTATTCGAGGGCAGCGAGGTTGGTGTTCGCGAGCAAATCGAGCTGCGCTAACACCGGGCTCGCCGCGGCGACGAACGCCGCACGCTCATTTGCGGCGATCGGTAAGGCCGCAGGTAAAGCCACCGCCAATGGATTACGTGCTTCACCCGCGATGCGGAACTCGTAATGCAGGTGCGGACCAGTCGCCCAACCAGTTTGACCGACCGCACCGATGGTGTCGCCTTGAGAAATACGTGCGCCCTTACGTAAGCCAGTCGCAAAACTACTTAAGTGCGCATATGCCGTGCTGTATTCGCCGCTGTGACGGATCACAACCATGTTGCCGTACCCTTCATGACGAGCAGCAAAATCAACCACGCCATCGGCGACCGCACGGACGCGCGTCCCGGTGGGGGCTGCGTAATCAATGCCCCGATGCGCGCGCCACTGTTGCATGATTGGATGCATACGCAAACCAAATCCAGAAGAGATCCGAGAAAACTCAAGCGGTGAGCGTAAAAACGCTTTGCGTAGGTTCTTGCCCTCGGGAGTGTAATAGCCACCCCGACCATCAGCTGTTTGGAACCACACAGCGCGATAGCTTTTGCCTGCATTCACGAATTCCGCGGCAAGCACGCGTCCTGAACGTACCGGACGGCCATCGAGCAAGTGCGTTTCATACACCACAGCAAAGCGATCATTGCGACGCAGATCGCGATGAAAATCGATATCGCCACCGAATACTTCAGCCAACTGAATGGCCACGGCATCGGGTAGCCCAGCGGCGTCGGTGGCAGCAAACAAAGAGCTACGAATCGTCCCAGACTTCATGCTCAAGCGCATTTCTTGCGCGCTCGGGGTTGTAGAAATATCGATGGCTTCTTCGGTCAGGCGAATCTGGGTGTGTGTGTCCGCCTTCGGATAAAAGCGCAGATGACGTAACACGCCGTCGAGAGTGACTTCGGCACTCACGGTCATGCCTGGGCGCAGCGCAGTGAGTGGGGTGCGTGCATCGCGCTGTAAACGACGAACATCTTCGGCGCGCACACCCAAACGCGATAACAGCGTGGCAGGCGTGTCGCTAGATTGGAAACGCTCTTCGCGAATCAGTGTCTCGGCGGGGGGCAGCGCCACCGGAGCGAGGCTAATCGCTTGCGCTTGGGCCACACCAAGTAATGGCGGCTCATCTTGTGGCACCGCGCTTAACGCCGCGATCACACCAAATGCGGGTAAGGCCAGCACGAGACCAATGCGGGCAATACGCTGCGGCAACAGGGCGGATAGGATGGGCAAGATGGCGCGGTTCAGGATAGAATTTGCTTTTGTTTCATGGACCTGCTGGTGCTTTGTGAACCTGCAGGTGGATCGCAAGTTTAACAGAGTCGTCCTGAGCAAGCAGCGTAAAGATTGCTGCGACGCAATATGGACCGTACCCCCGCTTTATATCGACCTTTCCATATGACGGCCATCCCTGAAGCACTCGAGCTGATTAAACGTGGCTGCGAAGAATTGCTGGTCGAAGCGGAGTTGGTCGAAAAGCTCAAGACCGGTCGTCCTTTAAACGTCAAACTGGGGATGGATCCGACCGCGCCGGACTTGCATCTGGGGCACACCGTGGTGATTAATAAACTGCGCCACTTCCAAGATTTAGGGCATCACGTGCAGTTTTTGATCGGCGATTTCACCGGCATGATTGGTGACCCCACTGGCAAAAATCAAACGCGCCCACCGCTGACACGCGAGCAAATTCAAGAAAACGCACGCACCTACCAAAAGCAGGTCTTCAAGATTCTCGATCCAGAGCGCACTGAAATTTTGTTTAACTCACGTTGGTCGGATCCATTGGGGGCTGAAGGCATGATTCGGCTGTGTGCCCGCTATACGGTGGCGCGCATTTTAGAGCGCGATGATTTTTCTAAACGCTATAAGTCGGGTCAGCCGATTGCCATGCACGAACTGCTTTATCCGTTGATGCAAGGGTATGACTCGGTGGCAATGAAAAGCGACATCGAATTGGGCGGAACAGATCAAAAATTTAATTTGTTGGTGGGTCGTGAACTTCAAAAAGATTGGGGCCAAACGCCGCAGTGTGTGCTCACCATGCCGCTACTTGAAGGGCTCGACGGTGTACACAAAATGTCGAAGTCGTTGGGTAACTACATCGGGATCGATGAACCACCTGATGAAATTTTTGGCAAGTTGATGTCGATTTCAGACGAGCTGATGTGGCGCTATTACGAATTGCTTTCTTTTCGTCCGTTGTCGGAGATCACGACGCTGCGCCAGGCCGTGTTGTCGGGCCGTAATCCACGCGACATCAAGGTCATGCTAGGTCAAGAAATCGTGGCACGGTTTCACGGGCAGGCCGCAGCCGTCACCGCCCTAGAATCGTTTGAAGCGCGCTTTCGTCATGGCGCTTTGCCAGAAAATATGTCGCAAGTCACTTTGTCCGCTGGCGCGGATGGCTTAGCGTTGGTCCAGGTGTTAAAGCAAGCTGGACTCACCGCCAGTACCACCGAGGCGGTGCGCATGATCGAACAAGGCGGGGTGCGCTTGGATGGTGCCCGGGTAGAAGATAAAGCCATGCGCTTATTTGCTGGGACCCAAGTTGTGGCTCAGGTGGGTAAACGTAAGTTTGCCCACATTCAGGTGGATCGCGCCGCGTAGACCGAGCGAATTGACACGCCGCGCGGCCCCCTCGTAAGATCCAGCGGCTTCAAGAGCGGCTTCATACGTACCATCGACACCGACGGCGATCACGTCGTTATAACAAGGAGACACCATGCGCAGATTTACTCCGGGCGTTGCCCTGACCGCGTTCGCTGCTGCTTTGGCGATTGCGTCATCGGCACTGGCGCAGCAGCCAGCACCCCGAACCCTCAAAATGCAATCCACCTGGCCGGCCAGTAGCACGTTGCAAGAAAACTTCAAGATGTTCGCCGAGAAGATGGACAAACTGACGGCCGGACAAATCAAGATCGAAGCCTTGGCTGCCGGTCAGGTTGTCCCTCCGTTTGAAATTTTAGACGCGACCGCAAAAAAAGTGATCGATGGTGGTCATGGCGTGGCGTATTACTGGATCGGTAAAAATCGCGCTGCGACGTTGTTTGCATCCACCCCTGCAGGTCCCTTTGGTATGGATCAGATGGACTTTTTAGGTTGGATGTATGAGGGCGGTGGTTGGGAGTTGTACAATGAGCTCTATCAAAAAGAGATGAAACTCAACGTCGTCCCATTTCCAGTGATGCCGTCCGGACCACAAGCGTTTGGTTGGTTTAAGCGCCCAATTAAAAATCTGGCCGACCTCAAGGGAATGAAGTGTCGTCAGACCGGCATCGTCAACGATATCTTTACTCGCATGGGCATGAATACGGTCAATCTGCCGGGTGGAGAAATCATTCCTTCAGCGCAACGTGGCGTGATTGATTGCGCTGAGTGGGTGGGTGGGGTTGAAGACTTACGTATGGGCTTTCATAACGTTTGGAAATACCACTACACCCCAGGCATGCATGAGCCGAGCGTGATCGCCGAAGTGTTCTTTAATGGCGACGTGTGGAAGTCGTTCACACCGCAACAGCAAGACATTACGCGTGCTGCTGTAAACGATACGTTTATTCGTTGGTGGGTACGTTGGCAGAAACAAAACGCCGACGCGTTGAAAGAGATGCAGGAAAAGCACGGCGTGAAGGTGATGCGCACCCCACCTGATATCTTGACGGCCTTTTTGAAGGCTTGGGATGAGATGGCCAAAGAAGAAGCCGCAAAAAATCCGTTCTTCAAAAAAGTTTGGGACTCTCAGCGTGAGTACGCTTCGGTCGTGGTTCCCGCCAAGCGCTTTATGACGCCGCCTTATTCTTTTGCTGCAAATTACTACTGGCCTGAAGTGTCAGGGGCACGTGCTGGCGCTGCTAAAGCCGCAGATAAAAAATAACGTATCATTTTTTCGTGTTCTTCAAGGGCGACTTCGGTCGCCCTTTTTATTTTTTACTATCTTTCTTTTGTTTACCAACTGAGGGGCCGCTGGACGTGATGTTGCATTGACCCAAGGTAAGTCCGACTCCTAGCATCCGGCGTTGCATTGGTTGCAATCAATCTAGGAGACTGCCGTGCGTACTCAAGTTCTGCATAAAAAAAATCATCCGGCATCACAAACAAACCACATGCGTGGTCGTATCACCGTGCCATCGGTGACATGGCAAACCGGCGTGCTGATGACACTGTTGCTGGTGAGCATGCATCTGTTCGCGCAAGGCACGACAAAAGCACAGCCCCCCGCCGTGACCACATCGCAAGCACAACCCGCAGGACCAGGCAAAGCTGCCGCTCCTGCGGCGCCAGCTGTACGCACCTTACGCATTCAGTCTGCGCGCCCGGCCGGTAATTTTGCCCAAGAGCATCTTAAGTTTGTGGGTGAGCGTCTTGAAAAGCTCACCGGCGGTCAGCTGCGTATCG
Organism: uncultured bacterium; assembly: GCA_963923385.1. Taxonomy (GTDB): domain Bacteria; phylum Pseudomonadota; class Gammaproteobacteria; order Burkholderiales; family SG8-39; genus SZAS-79. The sequence continues at coordinate 11,970 of CAWUMP010000004.1, forward strand.
AAACCATGTTTGCAGGCCAAGTTGTTCCGGCATTTGAAATTTTGGACGCTGCTTCAAAACGCATTATCGATGGTGGTCATTCGATCTCTTATTACTGGGTCGGAAAAAACAAAGCGACCGTGTTGTACTCTGGCCCACCCGGCGGTCCTTTTGGAATGGATCACACGGATTTTCTTGGCTGGATGTGGGAGGGTGGCGGCCAGCAAATGTGGACCGATTTGTATCAAAAAACCATGAAGCTCAATCTCGTGGTGTTTCCAGCGCACCCCATTAGTCCGCAAGCCTTTGGTTGGTTCAAGCGCCCGATTAAAGATCTGCGCGACTTTAAAACCATGAAGTGTCGGCAGACGGGCATTAATGCAGAAATTTTTAACCGTATGGGGATGCAGACTGTAGATATGCCGGGCGGAGAAATTCTTCCAGCAGCGCAGCGCGGTGTGATTGATTGCGCGGAGTGGGTGGGTGGTATCGAGGATTTACGCTTAGGCTTTCATCATGTCTGGAAATTTCATTACACCCCCGGTGTGCACGAAAACAACACCATCGGCGAAATTTTTATTAACGCCGATGTATGGAAAAGCTTGTCCGTGTTACAGCAAGAGGCATTTCAATCGGCGACGCGCGAAGCGTTTTTGGTCTGGTCCACGCGTTTTCAAAAACAAAATGCCGATGCACTAAAAGAGTTTCAAGAAAAACATGGCGTCAAAGTGCTACGTACCCCGCCGGATATTTTGAATGCTTACTTAAAAGCATGGGATGGCCTCGCTGCAGAAGAATCACAACGTAACCCCGCGTTTAAACAAACGCTCGATTCGCAGCGTGCGTGGGCGTCAGTGGTGGTGCCAGCAAAGCGCTTCATGACGCCACCGTACAACTTTGTTGCGAACTATTACTGGCCTGAAGCAGGCACGCGCGCGCAGGTCAAGATGATCGAAAAAAAATAACACCACTGCAGCGCTCGGGTTAACATATCTGCATGGATATGCAGATGTTCGATGCGCTGATCGACCGACGCGAAACCGATAGCGTTCGTTGGGATAAGTACGCTGGTCGTGATGTGATCCCGCTGTGGGTGGCGGACACTGACTTTCGTGCGCCGCCTGCGGTGATCGATGCCTTGCAAGCGCGTGTCGCGCATGGTGTATTTGGTTACACCGCACCGCCAGCTGCGTTGCTCGAGGCGATCGTCGCGCGCATGCAGCGCTTATACGCATGGACCATCCAACCCGAGTGGGTGGTATTTTTGCCGGGCGTTGTCTCTGCTTTGTACATGGCCGTGCAACGATTAACTACATCGACGCAACATGTGCTGAGCCCAGCGCCGGTGTATTACCACGTGTTCCGTGCAGCACAAACCGCGCCGCGTGCTTACGCCGATGTACCAATGGTGCAAGTTCAGGGGCGGTGGGTGTGGGACGAAGACGCGCTGGCCGCGGCGGTCACACCAGACACGCGTTTATTGATGTTATGCAATCCGCATAATCCGGGTGGGACCGTATTCACACGCGAGGAGTTGTCGCGCTTGGCCACCTTCGCAGCACGACATGATTTATTAATCGTGTCGGATGAAATTCATTGCGATCTGATACTTGAGCCCGGTGCTATGCATGTACCGATCGCAAGTTTGTCGCCAGAAATTTCGCAACGGGTCGTGACCTTGATGTCCCCTTCTAAGACGTTCAATATCGCAGGCAGTGGAATGGCTTATGCCATTATTGAAGATCCTCGCTTGCGTACAGCGTTTTCGTTTGACCTCAAGAAAACAGTGCACGACGCGTCGTTGTTTGGTTACACCGCTGCGTTGGCGGCGTATCAAGATGGGGCGGATTGGCTACGCGCGCAGCTTGCGTACTTACGTGTGAATCGTGATCTGCTTACCGCGACCGTGGCACGCTTACCTGGTGTGCAGATGTTGCATCTGGAGGCCACCTACCTTGCGTGGATCGATTGCAGCGGATTGGGTGTGGCTGACCCACAGGCACTATTTTTGGCGCATGGATTGGGGTTGTCTCCGGGTGTGGATTTTGGCGCGCCTCAATATGTGCGTTTTAATTTTGGAACGCAGCGCGCGCGTTTAGAGACGGCCTTACAACGATTTGAACGTGCGGTACACGCCGCGCACGCTTAATCTGTCTCTACCCTTGTCGACAATCGACGACGGAGCGTTTTTGCACGCTGAAGTACGTGCGTTAGTTTGTGGTCTTGTACGCCGAGCACTTGCATGTGTTGCAAGGTGTTGTCGACGTAAGTGATGTTGGCGCCGCGTTTGCCACGCCCTTGGGCCACCATTTGTGCCGTTCGCTCAAGCGACAATCCGTGCGCGTACTGTGCATGACCTGGATTGGCGGTAAACGTGAGCGCATGCACGCGCTGACCATGCACCGAGTCGTCGCCACGTAAAGTCACAGGCACAAAACGCGGTTGGTACACCAGGTTCAACATTTCGCGGTCCCATAAGGTGCGCAATGCCTCCTTTGCGTCAGCGCGATGCACGCGAAACGCAATGCCATGACAGGCGCCACCAGAGCGCAAGCCCAACACGAGTCCTGGGCGTTGTGGGGTGCCGCGATAGTGGGTTGAGTAAATACACAGCGCACGATGGTAACCACGCAAGAGCGCAGGATGCGCTGCGGTATTCGGAAAATCTGGAGACCACATCAGTGAGCCATAGCCAAACACCCATAAGGTGCCTGGTGGCACCTGCGTTAAAAAACGCAGGTACGCGGCTTCAACCGCATGACGTTGAGTATGTGAAAGAGACCGAGCCATCGCGCATTGATTATAAAGTCAAGCCAGCGCGTTAGAATCGCAAAATAAATGCGAGGGTGAGCAATGAAATCACTGCGTCGACCACCGATGGTGGGTCGTTTTTTAGCTGAAGAAGTGGCACTTGCTTCGCGCAATAGCGGCATGCCGCTGGAGGCCTTACGCTACGACGTCACGCCAGTGGGCCTGCATTATTTGTTGATCCATTTTGATATCCCAGCGATTGAAACAACGCAGTGGACGTTACCGATCTTGGGTTGCGTCGATCGTCCAACTACATTCAGTCTGGCCGATTTGCAGGCGTTACCGCAACGGACCGTACGCGTCACTCTTGAATGTGCAGGGAATGGTCGAGCGCAGTTAACGCCGCGCAACGCGTCAATGCCTTGGGTCGAAGAAGGTGTGTCGACCGCCGAATGGACCGGCACCCCCTTGGCTGAGCTACTTAAAAAAGTGGGACTGCAACGCTCAGCGTGTGAAGTGGTGTTTACTGGCGCAGATGTTGGTATCGATCGTGGCGTTGAGCAGACCTATGCGCGCAGTTTGCGCGTGCCCGATGCGATGCATCCCGATGTGTTACTCGTTTGGGCAATGAATGGTCAACCGTTGTTGCCGCAACACGGCGCCCCGATGCGACTTATCGTCCCGGGTTGGTATGGCATGGCGAGCGTGAAATGGCTGTCCAAGATTGAGGCGGTGACACAACCCTTTCAAGGCATGCAGCAAGTGGTGGGTTATCACTTTCGTGCTCAACCCGAAGACCCTGGTGTGCCATGCACGCAGATTCGTGTGAATGCATTGATGGTGCCGCCAGGCATCCCAGATTTTTTTTCGCGTCAGCGTTTTTTAAAACCTGGTCTGGTGAAAATTCAGGGGCGCGCTTGGTCCGGTGGTGGGGTGCCGATCACGCGCGTGGAGTTCGCGGTCAATGGACAATGGCGCGATGCCCAACTCCACCCCGGCGAGGCCTCACCGTGGGCATGGCGTGGTTGGTCATGCGATTGGCAGGCCAGCGCTGGCACGCATGTCCTTGCTGTGCGCGCTACCGATGCCAACGGACACGTCCAGCCCGATCAACCCGTTTGGGATATCGCCGGTTTTGGCAATAACGGCATGCAAACAGTCACGGTTCAGGTGAACGCTGCAACGCAACAATAGGGTCAGTATGAAACGCGCAGTGCCGTTTCGTTTCGAATAATGCATCGGCTTGCGATTCTGTTACCCACGCATGCGTACTCCTTGGTAAGTTTGTCGATCTTGGGTTGCCTATTTGCCCACTCATCGCGCTGTTTTAGCCAGCGCACAAACGGACATGGAAGGACAGTCAATGAGCGCCACACCTGTGGACTGGGCTTTGGCCGTACACAACACCCTCACACAAGCCGGCGTGAAGATGGTGGGTTACGTTCCTGATGGCGGACACAAGCGATTAATCGAGTTATGTCACGCCGATGCCAAGATGAAAACGGTGGTGATGACCACCGAAGAAGAGGGCGTGGGTTTAGTCGCTGGCGCTTGGTTGGGTGGAGAGAAATCAGCCTTACTCATGCAATCGAGTGGCGTGGGTAACATCATCAATTGCTTGGGCATGATTGCGGAGTGTCGTTTTCCGATGGTAGCGCTGATCACTATGCGCGGTGAATTAGGTGAATTTAATCCGTGGCAAGTGCCGATGGGACAAGCCACGCGCGACGTTTTAGCGTCGATGGGCGTGATTGTTGAGCGCGCGAATACGGCGGCAGAAGTCGAGCCTGCAGTGAACGCTGCGCTTCGGTTGGCCTACAACAGTTATTGCGGTGTGGCCGTGCTGATCTCGCAACGTGTGATTGGAATTAAAAGTTTTCAAGAGCAGGTGAACCAATGAGCGCTTCGATGAAACGACGCGATGTGGTCAGCACGTTGTTGGCCAATCGCGGGGATTTGCTGGTGGTGACCGGGTTAGGTTCAACGACGTGGGATGCGGCTGCAGCAGGCGATCATCCACTCACGTTTCCGCTATGGGGTGCGATGGGGAACGCGGTGATGGTTGGCTTGGGTTTAGCACTCGCCCAACCTCAGCGCCGCGTGCTGGTGATTACGGGTGATGGTGAATTGTTAATGGGCATGGGCTCGTTGGCGACGGCCGCTGTGCAACAACCCGCCAATTTATCGGTCGTATGCATTGATAACGAGCACTTTGGTGAAACCGGTATGCAACGTACGCACACTGCGCATGGCGTTGACTTGGCTGCAATTGCTAAGGCCTGCGGTATTCAACACGCTCGTGTGGTGCGTGAGGCCAGTGAATTACCCGCCTTAGTCAAAGACACGCGTACGCATTCAGGATTATTTTTTGCGCAAGTCAAAGTCGTTGCCGAAAAATTGGTGCTCACTTTGCCACCCCGCGATGGTGGTTTGCTCAAGGCGCGGTTTCGTCGCGCCTTGCTCGGGGAGTCGGCTGATACCCAATGAGTACGGTGGCTGATCGACAGTCGCAACCAACCGCGTGGGTCGGCCAGCCGCTACCACGTAAAGAAGATCGTCCATTGCTCACGGGTCGTGGTCGGTTTATGGACGATCTTGAACCCGTCGCGGGTTTGCGTCATGCAGCGATTCTGCGTTCGCCGCATCCACACGCAAAAATTCTTGCGGTGGATGTCACGCGCGCACAAGCCCTACCAGGTGTGGTGGCTGTGGTGACTGGCGCACAGATTGCACAAGTGGCCGGCATTATTCCGAGCGTCGTGCGCTCGAAAATTCGCTATCAAGTCTGTGCCACGACCAAGGTGCGTTATGCCGGCGAGCCTGTGGCCGTCGTCGTCGCTGAAAACCGATACATCGCCGAAGACGCACTCGAGTTGATCGAGGTTGATTACGCGCTCTTACCGGGCGTGGCGTATTTAGAAGATGCCATCGCACCCGATGCGCCGCTGCTTTTTGAAGAAGCCGGTAGCAACATTGCGCAAGAGCGGCAGTTTAAGTATGGCGATCCAGACGCAGCGTTTGCAAGTGCTGCGCATACGTTTCGGTATGACTATCGTTTTCCGCGTTCGATTGCCACGCCCATGGAAACGTTTGGGGTGATCGCGCACTTTGAAGAATCCCCCGATCGTTACACCATCTGGTCAAATTTTCAGGGGCCATTTGTTCTGCAACCGTTAATGGCGAGCGCATTAAACGTTGCAGGTAATCGCTTGCGCCTGATTACACCACCAAATGCCGGTGGAAGTTTTGGCATCAAGCAAGCGGTGTATTCGTACATGGTGTTGTTGGCTGCGGTCTCGCGTATCGTGGGTGTGCCAATTAAATGGACCGAAGACCGGTTGGAACATCTCATGGCTTCATCGAGCGCAACCGATCGCATGGGGCATGTCGAGGCTGCATTCACGGACGCGGGCGAGCTGATTGGTTTGCGCTTTCGTAATGTCGTGAATTTAGGCGCTTACATCCGCGCCCCAGAACCGGCATCGGTGTATCGCATGCATGCGGCATCGAACGGTGCGTATCGGGTAAAGAATCTAGCGATTGAAAACGTGTTGGTGGTCACCAATCGTCAGCCTGCAGGATTAAATCGTGGCTATGGTGGGCCGCAATTTTATTTTGCGCTCGAGCGCATCATGGAGATTGCCGCGCGTGGCTTAGGCATCGATGTGGCTGAAATTCGTCGTCGCAATTTAATTCAGCGGGAAGAGTTTCCGTATACCTGCCCTGCGGGCGCAGTGTATGACGCAGCGGATTACGCGGCGTGTTTAGATGAAACCTTGCGTTTAGCCGATTATCCTGCGTTGCTCGCGCGACGGGCTGCGGCACGCGCCGCAGGTAAACGCTTTGGGATTGGTTTTGCCATCGGCGTTGAGCCGTCTGGTTCAAACATGGCCTACGTGGGTTTGGCGCAAACGGCTGAACAACGTAGCAAAGCCGATCAAAAATCGGGTGCCAATGCGTCGGCCACCATCGCGCTTGATCCAGGTGGCGGTGTGACGGTGCAAATTGATAGCACACCGCATGGCCAAGGTCACGCGACGGTGGTTGCGCAAATCGTGGCGCAAGAATTGGGTTTAGATCCACAAGAGATCGACGTGCTCACCGAAGCCGACACCCAGCGTATTGCCTGGAGTATTGCATCAGGAAATTACTCTAATCGTTTTGCTTCTGCAGTCACCAGTGCCGTGTTGGTTTGTGCGCAACGCATCGCAGAAAAATTAAAGACCATGGCGGCCGAAACATTTGCAGTGCAGCCCAATGACATTGAATTAATCGGTGGCGCAGCCCGTGTGCGCGCTCATCCCGAACAAGCCATTGGTGTCGCCCGATTGGCGGCGCGTGCGCATTGGAATCCAGCGGGTATGCCCGGTGCGGTGAGTGCTGGCATGCATGAAACGGTGGTGCTGGATGCGCCATCGCTGACCAGTCCGGATGATCAAGATCGAATTGCTTCTGCGATGACGCATGGCTTTGTGGTGGACTTGGCAGCGGTTGAAATCGATCCGGCCACTGGGCGTGTTGAGATCGTCAAGTACGTCTCGGTGCACGATGTCGGCACGATGTTGAATCCGTTGATTGTCGAAGGACAAATTCATGGCGGATTTGCGCATGGTCTGGGTGCTGCGTTATATGAAGAATTGATTCACGATCGTGCGGGTAACTTTGTGTCGGGGACATTTGCCGAATACTTGTGCCCAACTGCGCCCGAGATGCCTCAACTCGACATCGGGCATGTGTGTACCCCTACGCCAGTCAATCTCACCGGTGCCAAGGGCATGGGCGATGGCAGTTCGATGCTTGCGCCCGCCGCGTTAGCCAATGCCGCGGCCGATGCATTAAATCGCGAAGATATCGAATTGCCTTTGTCTTTAAATCGTGTATGGGAGTTAGCCAATGGGCACGCCATCACGCGTAGTGGTAGTTATGGACCGCAACAAAAAAATTCAGATGAGCAACATTTACCTGGGGCCTTACAAGGTGAGGGCAGTGCGTTACTCGCGTTAGGTCCACAACAAGTGTGGGACAGTTTGCTCGATGCCAATGTGCTTGCTACCGTGGTGCCCGGATGCAAGCGCTTTGAGCGCGTGGGTGCCGATCGCTACGAAGCCGATGTCAGTATTGGTGTTGCTGGCATCCGCGGTGTGTACGCAGCAAAAGTGCGGATGGATGAACAACACGCACCCGAGCAAATGCGGATCAACTTTCAAGCGAGCGGCAAATTAGGTAACGGGCGCGGCGCAGCGTTAGTGCGTTTGCAGCCTGAAGGCACGGGCACGCGTTTGCATTATCGCTACGGCGCAGATGTCGGCGGAACCGTTGCCGCTGTCGGTAGTCGAATGTTGGGTTCTGTGACCGGAGTGTTGATTGGTCAATTCTTTAAAGCCTTCGAGCGCCATGCCCTAGGGCCCACATCACACAGTTGGTGGCAACGTGTGAAACATGCATTGGGTTTTGGAGACCACGCATGAAGCCAGTGGCGTTTGAATATTGTCGTCCGGACACGCTGGCCGAAGCGGTGCAGTTGTTACAAACGTTTGGTGCTGAGGCAAGTTTGCTCTCGGGTGGAATGTCCTTGGGGGCGATGCTCAACATGCGTTTAGTGCGACCCACAGCGTTGATTGATTTAAAACGTGTGCAGGGCTTGGACACGATTGAATACCACACGCAAGCTGTGCGTACCGGCGCCACGCTTAGACAAGCTGACGCATTAAACGATGCCAAATTAATGGCCAGTTTGCCGTTGCTCGCGCTCGCGTTACCTTGGGTCGGACATTACCAAACGCGCAATCGTGGCACGCTGGGTGGTTCGGTGGCGCATGCGGATCCGAGTTCAGAAATTCCTTTGGTGTTACTCACCCTGGGTGGTGAAGTGGAGTTGCAGTCTGCGCGTGGCGTTCGTCGTGTGGCTGCGCAAGATTTTTTTCTCGATATTCTCACCACTGCGCGCGCACCGGATGAATTAATCAGCGCGCTGCATTGGCCAATCGCGTCGACACAATGCGGTAACGGATTTGGTGAGATCGCACAACGTCACGGAGATTTCGCCATCGTGGCTTGTGCCGCGCAAGTTCAGTTGTCAGCCGATGGCTTACTGACAGCCTTACGCGTCGGGTTGGGTGGTGTAGAAAGTCGACCGGTGTTGGCTGATGTGTCGCGCTTTATCGGGCAACGCGCTGATACACAATTAGCACAACACATTGCCCATGCCGCAGCGCAGGCCTGCTCACCAATGAGCGACATCAAAGCGAGCGCTGATTATCGGCGTGCATTAGTACAAACGCTGGGTGCGCAAGTGATTCAACAAGCATTTCAATCGGTCGGTGGACGCTGATATGTTGCGACGTAAAGCAGATCAAACACACGCGATTGCACTCACCGTGAATGCCGCGGCACGTCAAGGCAAAGCAGAGCCTCGGATGTTGTTGAGCGATTTTTTGCGCCACGAATTAAAACTGTATGGCACGCACGTCGGTTGCGAGCACGGCGTGTGTGGTGCTTGTACCGTCTTGATTGATGGACGCGCCGTGCGCAGTTGTATGCAGTACGCGGTGGAGTGTGATGGCGCTCAGATTCGTACGGTCGAGGGCTTAGCCGATGACGGAGTGCTCAATGTGGTACAGCAGGCGTTTCATCGTCATCACGCGTTGCAGTGTGGTTTTTGTACCGCAGGTATTTTGATGTCGGTCACCCAGTTTTTGGCCGAAGTACCAGCGCCCAGCGAAGAGGCGGTCAAAGACATGCTCTCCGGTCATATTTGTCGCTGTACGGGCTATGCGCCGATTGTCGCTGCGATTTTGGATGCCGCTGAGCAGTTACGTCGCGCACCTGCAGGCGCTACTTCTACTTAACGACTTCACTACTGAATTACTTAACCCGACCCTTGGTCAATGAAGGAGCTGCAATGATAGAGAAATATGCCAAACAACGCGGTGAATTGCTGTCCCAACTCGATGGCATGCGTTTACACGTTGATCCCACCAAGCGTATTGCTACGCTCACCCTCGATCGTCCGCCACTCAATATCGTGTCGTACAAAGCGCGTCAACAAATCGGTGCATTGTTTGAAGAGTTAGGTCGTGATCCAGAAGTGGGTGTGATCGTGATTCGTGGTGCTAACGGGGTGTACACCTCAGGCGGTGATGTGCGTGGCTTTTTTGATGTGCCGCGTGATGGGATGTCGCATCTGGCGTGGAATATTGGCGCCCCTGAGCGCTGCCCTAAACCTGTGATTGCAGCGCTTGAGAAATACGCGTTTGGTGTGGGCTGGGAGTTGGCGTTGGCTTGCGATTTTCGTTTAGCGACGAAAGAAACCTTGGTGGCCTTGCCAGAAATCACGATTGGTCAGATGCCGGGTTCCGGCGGCAGCATGCGTGTGCTTCGGATGGTTGGCATGGGTCGCGCAAAAGACATGGTGTTAATGGGCCGTCGCTTGCCTGCGCCTGAAGCGCATGCTTGGGGTTTGATCACTGAGGTGGTCGAAGACAGCGCTGCAATGGATAAAGCCATTGAAAGCTATGCCGCTAAGCTCAATGCCCTATCACCGCTGGCACTCAAAACCTTGAAGCGTGTATTAAATCAAGGGGAGGATTCCAGTCTCGAGGCAAGCTTTGATTTAGAAGGCCATGCCTATGAAAAATTACGCGACTCAGATGATTATCGTGAAGGCGCACACGCGTTCTTTGAAAAACGCAAAGCTAAATACACCGGGCAATAATCTTCCGCTCATCAATCGAGCGGCCAACTGTTTAGCGATCTTTGATTAAGTGGCCATTAAGAGCTGCCCATTGTTCTGTCATTTTAGGAGACTCTGATGAAACAACGACAACTGCGTCACACTCCCTTAGCAGCGGCGTTTGCGCTTGCCTGTTTGACGCTCACTGCATCCAGCGCACTGTATGCCCAAGCTGCACCAATACGCATTGGTGTAGTCACGCCACTCACCGGCACCTACGCGGGGATTGGTCAGCAAGTGAAGTGGGGGATTGATCTTGCCGTCAAAGAGATCAATGACAAGGGCGGCATCATGGGTAGAAAAATTGAAGCCATCTACGAAGATGAAGAAGCCAACCCCAACGTCGCGGTACAAAAGGCTGAAAAATTATTTCAAGTCACCAAGGTTGATTTTTTAACGGGCACCGTCAACTCCGGTTCGACGTTAGCCGTGGGTCAAGTGGCTGAACGTAACCAGCGTTTGGCAGCGACGACGGTGTCGTTTTCAGATGCCATTACTGGCGACAAATGCTCGCCCAATATGTTTCGTGTGAATGCCAAGGCTGGCATGCAATCTGCAGCATTGGTGGAGTGGATGGTGAAAGAAAAACCCAGCCCCTCGGTGTTTTATCTGGGCCCCGATTATGAAATGGGCCGCAGTACGGTGGCTGCATTTAAATCTGCAGCAGAAAAGCGTGGGGGTAAATCGGTGGGTGAAATTTACGCACCGTTAGATAACAAGGATTACTCGCCCTACTTTGGTCAAATGCGTGCTGCAAAACCGCAAGTGTTGTACACCTCGGTGGCAGGCAACGACACCGTGCGCTTTTTAAACCAATTGTCTGAATTTGGTTTGGCCAAGACGATGCAAATTGTTGGCGCTGCCGGAACGGTGACGGCGCAAAACATGGGCGCGATTGGAAAAGCAGCCGAAGGGTATGTGACTGGCGCAGCGTACTCAGCGGACATCGACACTGCCGAGAACCGCAAATTTGTAGCTGACTTTAAAGCGGCCTGGAAGAACGAACCCGATTTATACGGCGTGGACTCCTATGGCGTGGTGTATTTCTACAAAGCCGCGGTTGAAAAAGCCGGTACCACCGACACCGAAAAGCTACGTGCTGCAATGCGTGGATTGGAATGGCAAACACCGCAAGGTAAAAAGCTCATGCGCGCTGGTGACCATCAAGCCGTGCAGGATATGTATGCAGTAAAAGTGACGAACGGCAAGTTCCAGATCATTGCCAAGGTCCCTGGCGAGGCTGCCGTGGGTCCAGATACGTGCACTCGGTTTTAATTGTTTAGCACAATGGTGCGTGTCAGCGTGTTGTATGTGCATGTTGTACGGTGCATGCAGCACGCGACACACCACTTCACACCCATTCGATGCATGGTGGTGCGTGTATGAGCGAGTTGCTTGAGTCACTGCAGTTTATTTATGGCCCGCAAATTGCCAATGGCTTAGCCATTGGCATGGCGGTGGTGTTGATGGCGTTAGGGCTCACAATTATTTTTGGCTTACTTGATGTCATCAATATGTCCCATGGTGAGTTTTATGCGTTGGGTGCGTACCTCGCGGTGACTCTCGCGGGCCAAGGCGTCAATTTTTGGTTTTGTTTGGTGTTGGTACCGTTATTGATGGCAGCGATTGGTTACTTCACCGAGCGCACCTTGATTCAACGCGTGTTTCATAGCAAAGACCGACACATCCTCACGCTACTGCTCACCTTTGGTTTAGCGATCATTACTGAGGATTTATTCAAACTCGGTTACGGCCCCAATCCGTATAAACCCGAATCACCGATTCCTGGCGCAAGCGAATTGTTCGGCATCATGTTGCCCAACTATCGCGTGTTCTTAATTGTGGCGGGCAGCTGCATTATTGTTGCCGTTTGGATGCTGGTCTATCGCACACGCTTAGGCGCGATGGTGCGTGCGGCAGCTTGGGACAAACACATGGCCGCTTCACTGGGTGTTCCGGTGGAGCGTGTGTATGCAGGGACCTTTGCGTTTGGTGTGGCCTTAGCTGGTTTGTCGGGTGTGTTGTTAGCGCCGATTTATTCGGTGTTTCCAACCATGGGTAAAGATTTTATTTTGATGGCCTTCACCGTCGTCATTGTGGGCGGCATGGGATCAATCAAAGGCGCGGTGATTGCAGGCTTATTGCTCACGCAAGTGCAATCGATTTCAAGCTTGTTTATTTCGCCGGTGTGGAGCGAACCCTTGGTGTTTGGCATCATGGTGTTGTTTTTGATTGTGCGACCGCAGGGCTTGGCTGGTAGGTTAGGTCATGGGTGATTCGGTACGCCTCGCCGTTGCAGCCAGCGAACGCGCTGAACGCATCAGTCGTGCCGTACTGGCCGCACTGTTTGTTTTGTTCGCGTTAACGTTTGCCGTGGTGGCGTTGGTACGCGGCGATACGTTCTTCTTTCGCTTGGCCACCGAAGCACTGATTCTCGGTGGTGTGGCGATGGCCGTGGACGTATTGCTTGGCTACGCGGGATTACTCACGCTAGGACACGCACTTTTTTTTGGCTTGGGTGCGTATGTATCTGCATTAGTTTTAAAAGAAACGCCCTCATTTTGGTTAGCGATGGGCGCGACGCTGTTAGTCGCAACACTCGTGGGTTTGTTGGCCGGCGTGGTGTTCATTCGTGCGCGTGGGGTGTACTTTGCATTGATCACCTTTGGGTTAGCGCAGGTGGTGTTTAAGGCGGTCTACAACACGCGTGAATTGGGTGGCTCCGATGGCATTATTGGAGTGCCGCAAATTGATGTGCCGCTGGGTTTATTGACGGTGTCGGCGAGTTCACCGGGTGGTTTTTTTCTGTTTACGCTCATCTTCGTGATGTTGCTGTATGGTTTTCTCGCCTGGTGGATGCGTACACCGCCTGTCTCTTATACACATCTGACGCTGCCGACGATACTCCTTGT
>CAWUMP010000005.1:0-25331 GCA_963923385.1 uncultured bacterium
AGTATCGTCGGCAGCGTCAGATGTGTATAAGAGACAGGACTGCTTGGACCCGCGCTAAGTAGCCGTTCACGCGGGCGCTCGCCCATCGGCCAATCTGAAATCGCCACTTGTTCGTCTTTCCCGTAGAATCGCCCTCCCTGACAACGCCTCGACACGTATTCAGATGACAACGACGGCTGGCAAGCGCCTCCTCCTTGGTTTAACTGGTGGCGTAGCTGCATATAAATCGGCTGAACTTTTACGCTCGTTGACTAAAGCGGGATATGACGTGCGTGTCGTCATGACCCAAGCAGCGATGCAGTTTATTGGCACGGCCACGATGCAAGCCTTGTCTGGTCAACCGGTGTGGACCGATTTGTGGGATCCACGCGTGGCCAATGGGATGGCGCATATCGATTTATCACGCGATCGTGATTTGATTGTGGTGGCGCCCGCCACTGCAGACTTCATGGCCAAGCTTGTGCACGGCCGTGCGGATGATTTGCTGAGCACGTTATTGTTAGCACGCGAATGTCCGGCCATGTTGGCGCCTGCGATGAATCGTCAAATGTGGGAACACCCCGCTACCCAACGAAATGTACAGACCTTGTTAAGCGATGGCGTGTTGTTGGCAGGCCCGGGTGCGGGCGAGCAAGCGTGCGGCGAAATTGGTTTGGGTCGCATGCTTGAACCAGAAATTTTGCTTGAAGAAATTGACGCGTTTTTTCAACCAAAAATTTTACAAGGCCGGCATGTGGTCATGACCGCTGGCCCCACGGTTGAGCCGATTGACCCAGTGCGCGCGATCACGAATGCGAGTTCCGGAAAAATGGGTTATGCCTTGGCGCGTGCTGCGCGTGAAGCAGGCGCCCACGTGCTGTTGATTAGTGGCCCCACGGCGCTGCCAACGCCCAGTGGAGTACAACGGATTGATGTACGTACTGCGCAAGACATGTTCGATGCGGTGAAGCGCGTCGTCAATACTGCAGATATTTTTATTGGCGTTGCCGCGGTTGCTGATTATAGTGTGCAAACGATTGCCCAGCAGAAAATAAAAAAAACCACGGCAACGGAGCGCACCTTGTTGCTCGAAGAAAACCCCGACATCCTTGCTTATGTGGCGGGCTTGCCGCAGGCGCCGTTTTGCGTGGGATTTGCTGCTGAAAGTGAACAGCTCTCGCAGCATGCAAGCGAAAAACGTCGGCGTAAAAATATTCCCTTATTGATTGGTAATCTTGCTGAGCAAGCGCTTGGTGCTGACGACAACGCAGTGACGTTGTTTGATGACGCGGGCGAACACCCGCTGCCACGCGCGCCTAAATTGCTGCTCGCGCGCACCTTGATTGCACAAATCGCGGCACGTTTGCCGCGTGGTTCACAAGGAAAAAAATGAAGACGATCGATGTGCAGGTATTAGATGCGCGCTTAAAAGAGGCTTTGCCCACGTATGGCACCCCTGGTGCAGCAGGCTTGGATTTACGTGCGTGTTTAGATGCACCATTGACGCTTCAGCCGGGGGATACGCAATTGGTGCCTGCGGGGCTGGCGATTCATCTTGCCGATCCTGCTTATGCGGCGTTGATCTTGCCGCGCTCAGGGTTGGGCGCAAAGCACGGCATTGTATTGGGCAATTTGGTTGGGTTAATTGATTCGGATTACCAAGGCCAGCTGTTTATTTCGGTATGGAACCGTGGTCGTGACGCGTTCACCATCGCGCCCATGGATCGCATCGCGCAGTTGGTGATTGTTCCGGTCCTACAAGTTCAATGGAACGTGGTCACCGCGTTTAAGGACTCGAGCCGCGGCGCCGGTGGATTTGGAAGTACCGGTAAAAGTTAGCGCAAAAGCACGCAGGCGAAAAACGCTCGCGAACAGCGAGCGCGAAAACACCCGTTCGCGTTGTTCTTAGCCGAGCGTATCTGACCAAATGTTGCGTGCCCACGCATCGGCATACGCTTTTTCAAGTGCGCTGCGTGCACTCGATACGCCACCACTGCCCGGCACGGTGAGTAAGGTTTTCTTTTCTGCATCGTAACGATGCACCGAGGTGACGTGCACAGCTTCGCTGTCGCTCACATAGCTATAGCAGGTGTTGGCGATGACCGGTTGTGGGTTGGGTGCTTCGCCAAGTACTTGCGCCAAGATGGCCGCCGCTGCGATCTTGGCGTGATTGTTTGCCATGCTGGCTGATTTGGGCATCGCTGGTGCAGCTAAGGTGGCGTCACCTAAAACGTGAATGCCTTTTGCAGCGGTGGATTCCATGCTGAGCCAATCTACATCACACCAACGGTTGTTGTGGGTAATGAGTTTGGCATCACGCGCCAGGTTTCCTGCGCGCATCGGTGGGAGTACGTTGAGTACATCACCTTTGTGTGTGTCGAATTCAGTTTTGACTGTACCGGTCATTGCATCAAGCTCACGCACTTCTTGATTGGGGACGTATTGCAAAATGCCCTTGTACAAGTCGTTCCATGCAGATAAGAACAGACCTTTTTTCGAGACAATGTCTTCGTTGGCATCAAGTACCAATACTTTTGAACGCGGCTTGGCTTGCTTGAAGTAATGCGCGACTTGGCTAGCGCGTTCGTACGGCCCGGGTGGGCAACGGTACGGTGCTTTTGGGATCGACAGCACATACACGCCACCATCACGCATACTGGTCAGTTGCTCACGTAGCGCCACCGTTTCTGGGCCGGCCTTCCAAGCATGCAGCACGCGTTTTTGCGCTTCAGCGGTGTAGCCCGCAATTTGCTCGTGCATGAGTTCGATGCCAGGTGAAACGATCAGGCGATCGTAATCAAGATCAGCAATTTTTTTCAGGCTGATGCGTTTTTTGGATGCATCGATGCCGACGACCTCGTCATTAAGCACAATGACCCCAAGCGCGCGTAGGTTGGCGTAGTTCATGGTGAGGTCATCGATTTGCCGCGATCCACCCAAAACCAAGTTAGACAGGGGGCATGAAATAAAATTGGTGTTGCGCTCGATTAAATACACTTCGATGTGATTACCGCCCCACAGTCGCAAATAGCGTGCAGCAGTGGCGCCGCCATAGCCACCACCAATCACGATCACGCGGGCTAAGGGTTTGCGTGCTTCTGGGGTGCTTGCGCAGCTCGCTAGCGTCGTGCTCGCCGCACCTGCAGCGATCAGTTTGAGTATTTCGCGACGATTCATTGGATGGGACATAGCCAGCTCCTTAGCGCGCAGGCTGTGCGGCAAAAAATGCAGCCAGCGCTTCAATTTGTGATTCGGTATAACCCTTCGAGATCTGATGCATGATCGTGGCGGGACGTTTGCCATCGCGAAAATCGCGTAGCTGCTGAGCGATGTACTCACGCGGTTGGCCCGCAAGATTCGGTAATCCACCCGCATTGATTCCGTTGGTGCCATGACAAATGGCACAGGCCGCAGCAAGGTTGCGTCCGAGGTTGGGATCGGTAGCTTGCGCCATTGCGAAGCTGCCATACAAGGCACACATCAAGGCGATCAGGGTTCGGTACATCGTTCCTCCAAGGTGAGCGGCCAGACTTTAGTTTGTCGCGCAGTGTGGTTTTTCATCAAGCAACTGTCAAGGCGCGGTGCAGAAAAATTGGCGAAAAAAAACCGCGCTGATGCGCGGTTTTTTATTTGAACGTCAATTGGCTTGACGAGCGCAATACGTTACGCAACCACCGCAGGCTCTTCTTCAAAGCGTAGGGTGACTTTGTCGTCTGCATCCAGATCAATCGTTACTTTGCCACCGTTAGCCAGTTTGCCAAATAACAATTCATCAGCCAGTGCGCGGCGGATGGTGTCTTGAATGAGTCGAGCCATTGGCCGTGCGCCCATCTGCGGGTCGAACCCGGTTTTGGCCAGCCAAGCTTTGAGCGCAGGCGTGAATGTGGCTTCGACTTTTTTCTCTTGCAATTGCTCTTCAAGTTGCATGAGGAATTTATCGACCACACGCAAGATCACGTCTTCATCTAGAGCGCGGAACGAAATGATGGCATCGAGACGATTACGGAACTCTGGTGTGAATAAACGCTTGATCGATTCCATTTCGTCGCCAGATTCGCGGTTGGTGGTAAAGCCCATGACGTGTTTTGAAAGGGCTTCGGCTCCCGCATTGGTGGTCATGATGATGACCACGTTACGAAAGTCCGCTTTGCGTCCATTGTTATCGGTGAGCGTGCCGTGATCCATTACCTGCAAAAGAATATTGAAAATATCCGGATGGGCTTTTTCAATTTCATCGAGTAACAACACACAGTAGGGTTTTTTAGTGATTTGCTCAGTGAGTAAACCACCTTGCTCAAACCCCACATAGCCGGGTGGCGCACCAATGAGGCGTGATACCGCATGGCGTTCCATGTATTCGGACATGTCAAAGCGAATGAGCTCGATGCCTAAACAGTAAGCCAATTGCCGCGCCACTTCGGTTTTACCTACACCGGTTGGGCCACTTAATAAAAAGTTACCAATCGGTTTTTGTGGATTACCCAAACCGGAGCGCGCCATCTTAATGGCAGAGGACAGCGCTTCAATCGCTTGATCTTGACCAAACACGGTGGCCTTGAGATCGCGTTCAAGCTTGGCTAATGCACTGCGGTCGTCCATCGACACCGAGCGCGGCGGGATGCGCGCGATTTTGGCAATGATGTCTTCGATCTCAGCTTTGCCGATTACTTTTTTCTGCTTTGATTTGGGTTGGATTCGCTGCGCGGCACCAGCTTCATCGATCACATCGATGGCCTTGTCAGGCAAGTGTCGATCATTAATGTGTCGTGCTGAAAGTTCCGCCGCGGTGGATAGCGCATTGGCGGTGTACTTCACGCCGTGGTGCGCTTCAAATCGCGTTTTTAATCCTTTGAGGATCTCGATGGTTTCTTCAATCGATGGCTCGTTAACGTCAATCTTTTGAAAACGTCGAGTGAGGGCGTGGTCTTTTTCAAAGACACCGCGGAACTCTGCGTAAGTGGTGGCGCCGATACATTTTAATTGCCCGTTAGAGAGCATCGGCTTGAGTAGATTTGAGGCATCTAATGTGCCTCCCGAAGCCGCACCAGCACCGATCACGGTATGAATTTCATCGATAAACAAAATCGCGTGAGGGTTGTCTACCAGCTGCTTGAGCACCGCTTTTAAGCGTTGTTCAAAATCACCGCGATATTTTGTGCCAGCCAATAACGCGCCCATATCGAGTGAATAGACGGTCGACTTTTCAAGCAGCTCGGGTACGTGTCCTTCGACGATACGACGCGCTAAACCTTCTGCAATGGCCGTTTTACCTACGCCCGCTTCGCCAACTAACAGAGGATTGTTTTTGCGACGACGGCAAAGCGTTTGAATGACGCGCTCGAGTTCGCGATCGCGGCCAATCAGTGGGTCCACTTTGCCAGCTAAGGCTTGCGCATTTAAATTTTGCGTGTAGTTATCGAGCGGGCTGTTAGCCGCTTCTGCTGGTGCTTCCGCTTCTGTTTCAGGTTCTGTTTTTGCAGTCTGTGGTTGCGCCGATTTGGTGATGCCGTGGGCGATGTAGTTCACAACGTCAAGGCGATTGATGCCTTGCTGCTGCAGAAAATAAACTGCATGCGAATCTTTTTCACCAAAAATCGCAACGAGTACGTTGGCACCGGTGACTTCTTTTTTACCGGACGACTGCACGTGCAGGATGGCGCGTTGAATCACGCGCTGAAATCCTAACGTTGGTTGCGTGTCGACTTCGCGATCGCTCGCAATCTTTGGGGTTTGTTCGGCAATATGTTGGTTCAGTTGTTGGCGTAATTCGTCGGGGTTACCGCCGCAAGCGCGCAAGACTTCTGCGGCAGTTGGGTTATCCAACAACGCCAGTAATAAATGCTCAACCGTGATGAATTCGTGACGCTTTTGTCGCGCATCAACAAAGGCCATGTGGAGGCTGACTTCGAGTTCTTGGGCAATCATTTAGGTTTCCTCCATCACACACTGCAAGGGGTGCTGATGCTGTTGCGCAAAGGCGGTGACTTGTTGCACTTTCGTTGTCGCAATGTCCTTAGGATACACGCCGCAGACGCCCATGCCTTCACGATGTACAGCCAGCATAATTTGCGTCGCGCGCTCACGATTCATAGAAAAAAATTGCTGCAACACAAAGACCACAAACTCCATCGGGGTGTAGTCATCGTTTAACAGCATGACTTTAAACATCGGCGGTGGCGTTGTTTTGGCGCGTTCTGCCTGCAAAATACTGTCGTCTTTGTACTGCGCCATGGCTCAGGAGATCCGTGTTGATTGGGTCGAACGAACGGCAAGGTGGTGTCGGGTAGGTTCAATGGGGGCGTGTTCACTTTAAAGGGTGACGCACGCCCTGTCTTTGCTTAATTCGACAGGGACATGCTAAACAATGCGTGGGTACGGTGCAATGCAATATCGGGACGGATTCGCGAAATTTCAAGTCGTTTCCCCTCGGTGCTGGCCAGACAGTGATCGAAACGTTTTGTTGCTCTGCTGCATGAGGGGCTCTTGACGATATTTGCTAAGCCGCGTAAAAGGCGATTTGTGTTTGGATTCAAGCTGTCTGTAACGCCATTGAGAGGGCGGCGGGGGCTGTGAAGTCTAGGCATGGCCCGGGTTTGTCCCGGAACTCGATCTCAACACAGAGGACGCTCCAACAATGGCGACAGGTACCGTGAAATGGTTCAACGACGCAAAGGGCTTCGGCTTCATCACCCCGGATGACGGCAGTGAGGACCTGTTTGCACACTTCTCAGCGATCAACATGGCTGGCTTTAAATCACTCAAGGAAGGTCAAAAGGTCTCCTTTGATGTGGTGCAAGGACCAAAAGGTAAACAGGCCTCTAATATTCAAAAGGCCTAATCCGCTTTTTTAGACTGAAATTTTCTTTTTAAAGACCGCCTTTTGGCGGTCTTTTCTTTTGGGGCCACGGATCATTGCGTGGCGGCAAGTTGCCTTGCGCAAATCCGTGATTGGATATTGCGTCGCAGCATGTAATTATTGCTTTTTTCGATCTTGCAGCCGCTTTCGTTGCGTCCCGCCTGGCCGATCGATATTTACACGAAAATTTTTTTTGATGGGATCCCGATTCTTGCGACTTTCTCCGGTTACTAGTATGATTTGCAAGGGTTTTTAGTATTCGTTGTTTTGGCGTCTTTGCCTGTCAACTGCTGTCAACCCGCTGACGCTGAACGCGTTATTAGACTCGGCCGGTCAATTGGCCGATCACTTTAACCACCCTGTACAAGGAAGAGAAAAATGCAAAAAGTACTCGCGATGATCCTCGCCGCCATGTTCGCCGCCGTGTCGTTCTCGGCAGTTGCTGGCGATGCCAAGAAAGAAGAGAAAAAAGCTGAGAAGAAAGAAGAGAAAAAAGCTGAGAAGAAGTAATACTCAGGTTTCTCTAAAAAGGCAGGGCCTCGGCCCTGCCTTTTTTTTGCCCTGCTTTTTTGTTTGACCTGGCTGTATTGACCTCTTTTTTGCTTCCTCCCTCGTGTTGTCCGCTCCTTATTTCTTTGTCGGTCTGATTGACCTCGCTATGACTAGACCAACGCATTGCTTTAGAAAAATCGCTCCGCTTTGGCGCGCAGGCTGGTTGTGTTTGTTTTTGATCGACTTCACGGGTACCGCTTGGGCGCAGGCTCAAGCGCCGCTCCCTACTGTGACGCTGACAGCGGGGATGCATGTCATTCAGGCCGAGGTGGCGGATCGATTTGTGACGCGCATGACTGGTTTAATGCACCGGCCTGAACTCGCGCCGAACGCAGGCATGCTGTTTGTGTTTGAAGAGCGCGACAAGCAGTGCATGTGGATGAAAAACACCCTGATCCCTTTATCGGTGGCTTATCTGGGCGAAGATGGCACCATCATCAATATCGCCGACATGCGTCCGCATGATGAAACATCGCACTGCGCAAAATCTCCGGTGCGCTTTGCTCTAGAAATGAATCAAGGCTGGTTTGCCGCCAGGGGACTAAAACCGGGCGCGCGTTTGCAGGGCTTAGAGCGGTTTAAGCCTCGCCCTTAAGCGTGCTGCTGCTCGTGACAGAGCGGCGTGCTACACTTTTCCAGTCTTGTTGCTTCCGCGAATTACAAAGGAGATTTCATCGATGGGCGTGATTTTTCAATCCCTAGGCCGCACGGTTGTTGCGGGTATTGTCATTTTGCTGGTGATCTTGGGTTTGGCAGGTACCTTAGGTGAAATCGGCAAAGATGCGCATGTGATCTACCCGATGGTGATGCGCTGGTTGCATGTCATGGTGGGTGTGATGTGGATCGGTTTGCTCTGGTATTTCAACTTTGTGCAAATTCCTTCCATGCCAAAAATCCCCGACGAACAAAAGCCAGCCGTTTCAAAGGTGATTGCACCGGAAGCGCTGTTTTGGTTTCGTTGGGCGGCCCTTGCCACGGTCATTACGGGCTTGTTACTCGCGTCTTTAAACGGCTACCTACATCAGGCGCTGGCGTTTAAGCGTGATTTCCTCGCCATCGGCATCGGTATGTGGCTGGCTATGCTGATGGCCTTTAATGTGTGGTTCATCATTTGGCCAAATCAAAAGAAAGCGCTTGGCATTGTGCAAGTTGAAGCGGATGCAAAAGCTAAAGCGGCGCGTATGGCGATGCTGACCTCGCGCTTTAATACGATGTTGTCGATCCCTATGCTGTATTGCATGGTCGCTCAACAAAATGGTGGGTTCTTGCTCGGTGCTGCAAGCTAAGCAAACGACACGCGCTAAACAAGAGGGGCCTGCGGGCCCCTTTTTTTATGCGCTCGTATAGCCCGTTTGCTCGGGTTGTTCGGTGTTAGTGATGGCCGGCGACACCAACCAACGCAAGCAGTAAAATCACCAGCTGACAGGCACTGATCCCAGCGTAGATCCAATCACGGTGACGTAAAAACAGGATCAGTACGCGGGCGATACAGGCGAGCGACACCGTCGCAAGTAGCGTAACGCCCACAAAATTACGCACATCGCTTGCATCCAAGAAGGCGATCCATCCCCAGCCGGGCGGCATACCGGTCGCGGTCAGAAACGCATCAACGGGTAAGGTCCAGTACTGCGGCAGATCGCTCAGAGAAATTTTGGGCGTACCCCATTGCCCAAGATAAATCACAAAGCTGGTGATCAATGTCACTAAGCCCAGTTGCGCGCCGATTTCAAGCCAACGTGCATACACAGTTTGCGCTCGTGAAATTGCTGGCGTGTCGTGAGATGCGTTCATTTGCTTAATTCCAAATCCCAAAGCCTTTGAGTAAGGCGCGCGTTGCGGCAAGTAAAAGCAGTATCAGAACACTACGACGAATGAGCGTGGTAGATGCGGTACGCAACAATCGCGCACCGACCTTTGCGCCAAGCATCACGCCAATAATGGAGGGCACCGTGAGCATCGGTAACACCGCACCGCGATTGACATACACCCAGGCCGCTGAGGTGTCGATGATCGAGAGTAAAAAACTCGAGCTCGCGACAGAAATTTTGAGTGGCGCGCCCATGAGTAAATTTAACGCCGGCACGTTCGCCCAGCCAGCACCTAAACCAAACATGCCGGCGAGTAATCCGATTAATCCAAAGACAAATAATCCACTCAAGGTGCGATGCACTTGCCACGGGTGTGTGCGACCGGTGGCCGGATCAAGAAAGCGCCCACCAATGCCAAGCAGTTGCGCGAGTTGATCGGGTTGATGCTGCGAAGGGAAATCAGCGCGTTTTGCACGCCACATCAAAATAACGATCGCAAAAATCGTGAAGCCCAATGCAATCTGCACGACGTTAGCCGGTAAGGCGAGTCCGAGCATGGCGCCAAAAATTGAGGTGATCGATCCAACTAACGCGAGGGGCATTGCCAAACGCAGATCGGCTAATCCAGCCCGCAACAGTGCAGGACCTGCTGAAAGCGCACCGCACAGCGCAAGCAATAAACCTGCGCCGCGGACAAAATCCAAATGAAAAGGGAAAAACCCACTCACAATGGGGACAAACAATACCCCGCCACCCACCCCAGCCAACACAGCAACAATGCCGAGCACAAACGTCACCACAAACAACGCCAACGGCCACACCCACCAAGCCACTGCATCGGCTTGACCGGCCCAAGCGCTCTGGGTGAACAACAACACAACCAACCCCATCGTCCAGTGCAAACGATGTGTCATCGGCCAGTGCTTGAGATGAGTGCGAGATGGACTGAGATGCATGCGCACGAAGTGTCGCACAGAGCCTAGGCCTTGCCATGATCGCAATGCGAACCGAGCCGCGCCCATTGACCGATCGGCGCCCATCGGGAGCCGGCATTGTTGATTGCGCATCTGAGCGGCCCGAGGTGCGTGCAGCGTCAGCGCCTGCGGTTACAATTCATCGCTAAGTTCCCCCGAGTAGTGCAAAACCAACAGGGTCAAGAAAAGGTATGGGCGCAGAGGCGTTCGTCGGGCCATTGACGCAGATCGATCCCGCACGGCAGCGTGCGGTGGTGGAGGCATTGCGTCCGCACTTGCCAGCGCATGCATTGCTTTTTCGTGCGGAAGAAACGCGCCCTTATGAGTGTGATGGCTTGTCTGCGTATCGCGCGTTGCCGATGGTTGTGGCATTGCCTGAAACCGAAGCGCAAGTGCTCGCCGTACTCAAAACGTGTCATGCACTGGGTGTGCCAGTGGTGCCGCGCGGCGCGGGTACCGGCTTGTCGGGCGGTGCGTTACCAAATTCAGCCGGTGTGTTGTTGGGCATGGCGAAATTCAATCGCTTGTTATCGATTGATCCGTTGTCACGCATTGCGCGTGTTCAACCGGGTGTACGAAACGCCGCAATTTCTGAAGCAGCCGCGCCGCATGGCTTGTATTACGCCCCCGATCCCTCCTCGCAAATTGCGTGCAGTATCGGTGGCAACATCGCTGAAAATTCAGGTGGTGTGCATTGCTTGAAATATGGACTGACCGTCAATAACGTATTACGTGTGCGTGGTTACACGATGGCGGGTGAGCCCATCACCTTTGGTAGCGAAGCACTGGATGCCGCCGGTTATGATTTGCTGACGCTGATCATTGGCTCTGAAGGCATGCTCGCGGTGACGGTCGAGGCCACGGTGCGTTTGGTGCCGCGTCCACAAACTGCGCAAGTGATCATGGCTTCGTTTGACAGCGTTGAAACCGCTGGACAAGCTGTGGCCGAAGTGATCGCTGCGGGATTGATTCCTGCGGGCCTTGAAATGATGGATCAACCAGCCACGCGTGCCGTCGAAGAATTTGTGCACGCGGGTTACGATTTAGACGCAGCGGCCATTCTTTTGTGCGAATCCGACGGGACACCCGAAGAAGTCGCTGAAGAAATCACGCGCATGAAAGCGGTGTTGTCTCAAGCTGGCGCGACACAATTACGTGTGTCAGCAAGTGAAGAAGAACGCAGTCGTTTTTGGGCTGGACGCAAAGCCGCGTTTCCTGCCGTGGGACGGATTTCGCCCGACTACTACTGTATGGACGGCACCATTCCCCGAAAACGATTGGGCGAGATCTTGCGCTTTATCGCCGAGATGGAAAAAAAATACGACCTGCGTTGCCCCAACGTATTCCACGCTGGTGACGGTAATTTGCATCCATTGATTTTGTTCGACGCCAACGTGCCTGATCAATTACAACGGACCGAAGCGTTTGCTGCGGAGGTCCTTGAAAAATGCGTTGCCCTGGGTGGCACGATTACCGGCGAGCACGGCGTCGGAATCGAAAAAATTAACCAAATGTGTACGCAGTTTGGTGCAGCTGAGCTAGCTGTGTTTCGTGCAGTGAAGCGTGCCTTTGATCCGCAAGAGCTTCTCAACCCAGGAAAAAATATTCCTTCGTTACATCGTTGCACAGAGTACGGACAAATGCATGTGCGCTCAGCAGCTGTTGCATTTGCAGACATCCCGCGTTTCTAAGATGACCACTTCCTCTGCCGTGCAACTTTTGCGCGAGAAAATCTGTGCTGCGAGCGCCACACACACGCCGCTATGTATTCGTGGCGGTGGAAGCAAAGATTTTTACGGCGGCACACCGCGTGGCGAATTACTCGATACACGCACGCTCGAGGGGATTGTTGAGTACGAACCCACCGAGTTAGTGATGACAGCACGTGCAGGTACGTTGTTAACTAAGATTGAATCGACGCTCGCTGCGAACCAACAATGTTTGGCGTTTGAGCCCCCGTATTTTTCTGCGCAGACGACATTAGGCGGTTGTGTGGCTGCGGGGCTCTCTGGCCCACGCCGCGCGGCTAATGGACTGTATTACGGGTCGATTCGTGATTTTTTATTGGGTTGTCGTGTGCTGGATGGACGCGGTGATGAATTAAGTTTTGGTGGACAGGTCATGAAGAACGTCGCGGGCTATGACGTTGCGCGTTTGATGGCCGGGAGTTTGGGTACGCTGGGCGTACTCACAGAAATTTCTTTAAAAGTGCTGCCCTTACCAGTGGCCACATGTACTTTGCAATTTTCGATGGCGCAAGCCGAAGCCATTCAACAACTCAATCGTTGGGCCGGATTACCATTACCGATCACCGCAAGCGTGTGGTTTGAACAACGGCTCACCGTGCGTTTAGAAGGCGCGCACGCTGCCGTGCAATCGGCCGTGCAGCGTTTAGGTGGATCGCAGATGGATGTGCTGATGGCGCGCGAGTTTTGGCAAGCCACGCGCAATCACACCGCCGATTTTTTTCAAGCTGAAGCGCCGCTGTGGCGATTGAGTGTGCCAGCGGCAACGCCGCCATTAAGCTGTCCATCGATCGCCTCGGCCAGCACCGCAGATCACGGCGCAGGGCAGTGGATTGAATGGGGAGGGGCGCAGCGCTGGTGTTATTCCGATGCGCCCGCCGCACAACTACATGCGCTAGCGCAATCAGTCGGTGGACATGCGATCCGTTTTCGCAGTCCTACACAACATCGAGATGCCGTGGTCGGCGCATTCGATCCAGTGTTAGCCCGCGTACATCGCGATCTCAAGCAGCGTTTTGACCCAGCGGGTATTTTTAACCCTGGGCGCATGTTTTCGGATTTCTAACCCCTATGCAAACACAACTAGCCGATTTTGTACGTGGCACGACGGCGGGCATGGAGGCCGAGGCGATTTTGCGCAAGTGTGTGCATTGCGGTTTTTGTACCGCCACTTGTCCGACGTATCAGTTGTTAGGCGACGAACTCGATAGTCCGCGCGGACGAATTTATTTAATCAAAGGTGTTCTTGAAGGCGCGCCGGTTACGGGGCAAACACAACAACATCTCGACCGTTGTCTGACTTGTCGTGCGTGCGAAACCACCTGTCCTTCGGGTGTCGAATATGGACGCTTAGTCGATATTGGACGCGCGCTAGTTGAACAACGCGTACCGCGAGGCCTGTTTGATCGACTGCGTCGCGCTGTGCTTGCCACGGTCTTACCAAATCAACCATTATTTTCTGCTTTGCTTTCTGTCGCGCGTGTTCTACGCGGCGTGTTGCCACAGGCATTACAGCAAAAAATTTCTCCAGCGGTTACAAACGCCGGGGTGTGGCCAGCGCCGCGTCATGCACGTCGAATGCTGGTGTTAGACGGTTGTGTGCAACCGGTGTTGGCACCGCAAATTAATGCCGCTGCGGCACGCGTACTAGATCGGATTGGTATCTCGCTAATTGCTGCCCCCAATGCAGGCTGTTGTGGCGGGGTACGGTTTCATTTAAATGCACAAGAAGACGGACGCGATCAAATGCGTGCGTTAATCGATGCGTGGTGGCCTTTGATCGAACAAGGTGCCGAGGCGATTGTGATGACCGCGAGCGGTTGTGGTGTCACGGTGCGTGAGTATGGTCACTTACTCGCTGATGACCCGCGTTACGCAGAAAAAGCCCAGCGGGTTTCTGCCATGACCCGCGATCTTGCAGAAGTTCTAGCGGATCAATCTGCGGCCATTGCGCGTAAACTCTCGGCCACACCGCACGAGCGGATCGCATTTCATGCGCCCTGTACTTTGCAACATGGGCAACGTATTCGTGGTGTGGTCGAAGCGCTACTCATTCAAGCCGGCTGTGAAGTGTTGCCCGTGCGTGATAGTCACTTATGTTGTGGTTCTGCGGGAACGTACGCGTTGTTGCAACCGGCGTTGGCTACGCAACTGCGCGATCACAAACTCAGCGCCCTGCAGGCGCAACAACCCGCCTATATTGCAACGGCCAACATTGGCTGCCTGGGTCACTTACAAAGTGGAACGCAAACACCCGTGAAGCATTGGATTGAATTATTAGATGTACGCATGATCGATCAACATCAGTGACACGCTGAATGTTGCGTAGTTTCTCGTCTCAAAACGCCAGTCGGGTAGATACGGAGAGCAATGAATGAATTCCCCAGAACGACATGCCTCGGAGCCTGGACGTATCGCCGGATCAACTGCCGATGCTGCAATACGAGTGGTGCGTGCTACTTGTCCGCACGATTGCCCAGACACTTGCGCCATGCTGGTGACAGTCAAGGAGGGTGTGGCGATAAAAATTCAAGGTGCAGCCGATCATCCATTTACCGATGGAAGTTTGTGCACCAAGGTGTCGTACTACCTCGAGCGAACTTATGCGCCGGATCGGGTGTTGCATCCGATGCGACGGGTCGGAAAAAAGGGCGCAGGTCAGTTTGAGCGCATCACTTGGGATACAGCGCTGGATGAAATCGCCGCGCGCTTAAAAAAAATTGCTGCGGTTGATCCTGAGCGGATTTTGCCATTGAGTTATGCCGGCACCATGGGCATGGTGCAGTACGCTTCGATGGATCGACGATTTTTTCATCAACTGGGCGCATCGCTACTTGATCGCACGCTGTGTTCGTCGGCAGGTAAGTACGGCATCAAAGCCACGCTGGGTGGCAGCGTTGGCATGGACCCCGAACGCTTTGAAGATTCGCGCTTGATCTTGATTTGGGGTGCGAACCCCATCGTCTCGAATTTGCATTTGTGGTCGCGTGTGCAACGGGCCATGCGTCGTGGCGCAAAAGTGATCGCCATTGATCCGTATCGTAGCTTGACTGCCGAAAAATGTACGCAACACATCGCGCTCTTGCCGGGCACCGATGGTGCCTTAGCCTTAGGCATGATGCATGTGATCATCAATGAACAGCGCGTTGATCAAGACTATGTAGCGCAATACACCTTGGGGTATGAGGCCTTGGTGCAGCGTGTTGCTGACTACCCACCAGAAAAAGTCGCGCAGATTTGCGGTATTGATGCGCAAACAATTATTCAACTGGCGCGCGATTATGCGAGCACCACCCCCGCGGCAATTCGTTTGAACTACGGCATGCAACGGCATGCCGGTGGCGGGATCGCTGCGCGCACGATTTCTTGTTTGCCTGCGCTCACCGGCGCATGGCGAAACCCCGCCGGTGGCATCGTGCTTACGACCGCGGATTTTTATTCTTTTGATCATGCCACGCTAGAGCGTCCCGATTTGTTGGCTGGACGTACACCGCGCGTGATTAATCACGCGGCCCTTGGCGAAGCCCTGACGGCGGCGGATCCACCAGTGGAGATGGTGATTGTCTACAACAATAATCCGCTGGCTGTGTGTCCCGATGCCGCACAGCTGCAGGCAGGATTTCAGCGCGAAGATTTATTTACTGTGGTGATGGATTCGTTTATGACTGACACCGCGGATTACGCCGACATTGTGTTGCCAGCGACCACGCAACTTGAGCACTTTGATGTTCATAAGTCTTATGGTCACTTATACGTGATGGCCAACAACCCTGCCATTGCGCCAGTGGGCGAATCGTTGCCAAACGCTGAAGTGTTTCGTCGTTTGGCTGCACGCATGGGCTTTGATGCGCCGTGTTTTCAAGACACCGATGAAGATATTTGTCGTCAGGCCTTGCAATCGAACCGTGACACCATGCAAGGCATTGATTGGGAAACAGTGCGTGATCGTGGATGGCAGCGACTCACGTTGCCGCAAGCGTTTGCGCCCTTTGCCCAAGGGGGGTTTCCGACGCCTTCGGGTAAATGCGAATTCCAAAGTGCGTGGCTCGCACAACAAGGCATCGATGCGTTGCCGTTTTTTAATCCCCCTGCTGAAAGTGTCGACAGCAATCCGCAACTTGCAAAAAAATATCCGCTGGCGTTTTTATCGCCGCCACAGCGAAATTTTTTAAACTCAACCTTTGCTAATCTGCCGCGGTTTCGTACGGCGGCTGAAGAGCCGTACCTCGATCTGCATTCAAGCGATGCGGCGGTGCGCGGGATTGCCGATGGCGATGTGGTGCGCGTGTTTAATGATCGTGGCAGTTTGCAACTGCGCGCGCGGGTGAATGATCGTCCACGTCCTGGCGTAGTGGTGGCCTTATCGGTCTGGTGGCGAAAATTTGCGCGCGACGGCAAAAACGCAAACGAGCTCACCTCGCAACGTACTGCCGACCTCGGCGGCGCGGCCACGTATTACGATTGTTTGGTCGAAGTCGAGCGTTTAAAAAAATCAGCCAACTAATTTCTCAGGCGGCGTTTTTGGTCTTGGCACGGTAGAATAATCAGGCTTGCTATCAGGGAGAACTGAACCATGAAAATCGGCATCCCCGCCGAAACGTACGCGGGAGAAACCCGCGTCGCTGCGACCCCAGAAACCGTGAAGAAGCTGTCAGCCAAATGCGAGGTGCTCGTACAGGCTGGCGCTGGGACTGCATCGAGTATTTTGGATGCCGATTACACCGCTGCCGGTGCGCGCATCGTGACCGCGGCGCAGGCGTGGGCCGCAGACATTGTGCTCACTGTGCGTGCGCCCGAGGCCAGTGCCATGAAACAGTTGCGTGCCGGTGCGCATTTAATTGGCTTACTCAATCCATTTGATGCCGCGGGCTTGCAAGCGTTGGCTAGCACGGGCATTCATGCGTTTGCCATGGAATCGTTACCGCGAATCTCACGTGCGCAAGCGATGGATGTGTTGTCTTCGCAAGCCAATATCGCGGGCTACAAAGCGGTGGTGCTTGCAGCGGCTGAATATGGAAAATTCATGCCCATGTTGATGACCGCGGCTGGCACGGTGAAAGCAGCCCGCGTGTTGATTCTTGGCGCGGGTGTGGCTGGTCTACAGGCGATTGCCACGGCAAAGCGTTTAGGTGCGGTGATTGAGGCCTCGGATGTGCGGCCTGCCGTGAAAGAACAAATTGAATCGCTCGGCGCAAAGTTTGTGGATGTGCCGTTTCTCACCGATGAAGAACGCGAAATCGCGCAAGGGGTTGGTGGGTATGCGCGCCCCATGCCAGCAGATTGGATGCGTCGTCAAGCCGAAGCGGTTCATGCAAAAGCAGTGCAATCGGATATCGTCATCACCACCGCGTTAATTCCTGGACGTGCCGCACCCAAACTCATTCACGCCGCAACGGTGGCTGCAATGAAACCGGGTTCGGTGTTGGTGGATTTGGCGGTTGAACAAGGCGGTAACGTTGAAGGCGCACAAGCCGGACGCACGGTATTGACACCCAACGGCGTCAAAATCATTGGCGCGGTGAATTTACCGGCAACGGTCGCTGCGGATGCGTCGGCCTTGTACGCGCGCAATCTGTATAACTTCTTGGTGCTCATGCTCGATCCAAAAACGGGCGAGATGAAGATCGACCGCGAAGACGAAATCATTGCTGGCACCTTAGTGTGTGCCGGTGGCCAATTGACTAAGCCTGTTTGATGGAATCACACCATGATTGATCCAACCATTACCAATATCACCGTGTTTGTGTTGGCCGTGTTTGTGGGCTATCACGTTGTCTGGAACGTCACACCTGCGCTGCATACGCCACTGATGAGCGTCACCAATGCAGTCTCAGGGGTGATTATCGTTGGTGCCATTCTCGCTGCGGGGCCCGCCGAGATTGATTTCGGTTCTCTGATGGGGGTGGCGGCGGTTGCGTTGGCTGCCATCAATGTGGTGGGTGGATTTATGGTCACTCAACGCATGCTGGAGATGTTTAAGAAAAAAACGCCGAAGGCCAAGGCCGGGGAATAAGGAACCATCATGACAGCCAATCAAGTTGCTCTGTGGTATCTCGTTGCCGCGATCTTTTTCATCCTTGCGCTGAAAGGCTTGTCCTCACCCGACACGTCTCGTCGCGGTAATTTATTTGGCATCATCGGCATGGTGATCGCGGTGCTCACCACACTAGCGGTGGTCGCGCATGGACGCATTGATCTCATCGTACTAGGGATGGCGGTTGGCGGCAGTATCGGCGCGATCGTTGCACGTCGTGTGCAAATGACCCAAATGCCCGAGTTGGTTGCGGCGATGCATTCGTTGGTGGGTTTGGCCGCGGTGTTGATCGCGATTGCGGTGGTGAATAATCCAAGTGCGTTTGGTGTGGCCGATCCCATTCCGTTAGGTAACCGCCTGGAGTTGTTTATCGGTACGTTTGTTGGCGCGCTGACGTTTTCAGGCTCGGTGATTGCGTTTGGCAAATTAGCCGGCTTGGGTAAGCGGTTCCGTTTGTTCTCCAGTGCGCCGGTGGTGTTTCCTGGACAACACGTCGTCAACTTGTTGGTGGCATTGACGATGATTGGCTTTGGAACGGTGTTTTTTCTTGCTGAAGATCGTGCATGGACACCCTTTATCGTCATGACCGCGATTGCGTTTGTACTCGGTGTACTGATCATTATTCCGATTGGTGGCGCCGATATGCCGGTGGTGATTTCAATGCTCAACTCCTACTCCGGATGGGCTGCAGCTGGTATCGGTTTTTCGCTGAATAACTCGATGTTGATTGTGTCTGGCTCGTTGGTGGGCTCTTCTGGTGCGATTTTGAGCTACATCATGTGTAAGGCCATGAATCGCTCGTTTATCTCGGTGATCATGGGGGGCTTTGGTGCCGCCGAAGGTGGCGCCAGCGCAGACACGGGTGAAAAAACCGTGCGATCTGGCTCGGCAGATGACGCCGCATTTTTAATGGCGAACGCCGAGTCGGTGATTATTGTTCCCGGTTATGGTTTAGCTGTCGCGCGCGCTCAACACGCAGTCAAAGAAATGGCGCATAAGCTGAGCGCTAAAGGTGTACAAGTACGCTATGCGGTACATCCAGTAGCCGGGCGGATGCCGGGTCACATGAATGTGCTGTTGGCGGAAGCAGAAGTACCCTACGAGCAAGTGCTCGAGATGGAAGACATCAATAGCGATTTTGGAACCACGGACGTTGTGCTGGTCTTAGGCGCCAATGATGTGGTGAATCCGCTCGCACACGAAAAAGGTAGCCCGATTTATGGGATGCCAATTCTCGATGTACATAAATCTCGCACGGTCCTCGTGAACAAGCGGTCGATGGCCTCTGGCTACGCCGGCTTAGACAATCCGCTTTTTTATATGGACAAAACCATGATGGTGTTTGGAGACGCCAAGAAAGTGGTTGAAGACATCGTCAAGGCACTGGATTAATGGGGTCACGCGAAGAAATCCTCGCGCGCATACGTCGTGCCAAACAGCACGGCGGCGCCACGCCTTCAAAGGCGGAGCGACAAATGATCGAGAGCTATCTCGCGGCGCATCCGCGTGGGCCGGCGCCCAATTTTGACGCCGATCACTTGTCGCGTTTTATTGCGCGTGCGCACTTAAGTACCACCAGCGTAGATCGCGTCGATGCCATGACTGCTGTACCAACAGCGGTCGCGCGCTATCTGCGTGATCAAGGGCTGCCGTTGCAAGGTTGCGTGTCACCTGCATTGGCACAGATGGATTGGGCCGCTGCGGGCTTGCAATTAGAAGCGCGTGCCGCACGCGATGCCGATTTGGTTGGTGTAACCGGTGTGTTTTGCGCGCTCGCTGAAACAGCGACATTGATGATGGTGTCTGGCGCACAGACGCCAGCAACAAATAGCTTGCTACCTGAAACGCATATCGCGATTGTTCCGTTATCTCGTTTAGTGCGCACCATGGAAGACGGCTGGGATTTATTACGTGCAGAGTTGGGCGAGCCGCCACGCGCCGTCAACTTTATTTCAGGGCCCTCGCGTACCGGTGATATCGAGCAAACGATCATTCTTGGCGCCCATGGACCGTACCGCGTGCATGTGATTTTGGTTGGGTAGTTGAGCCGGTGCTGGCTGGCGTTCCGATCGAATTTATTTTGTTTGCGTGCACCTTAGCTGGTGTTGCGGTCTTTCATCACCATACGTTGCGCGTTGCTGTGGCTGGATTAATTGTCATCGCCACCTATAAAGCGTTGTTCACGGGGTTTCATGCCGGCCCCGGTTGGCTTGGGTTGGGACAACATTTTTTGCACGAATGGGTGTTGCTCGCCAACTTGTTGGGTTTGTTATTGGGTTTTGCGTTGCTCTCCAAGCATTTTGAAGAAACCCGGATTCCCGCAGAACTACCGCGATTTTTACCCGATGATTGGAAAGGCGCCTTCTTTTTATTGGTGATCGTATTTGTGTTGTCTGCGTTTTTAGACAATATCGCTGCGGCACTGATTGGCGGCACGATGGCCGCTGTCGTGTTTCGCGGCAAAGTGCATATCGGTTATTTGGCAGCGATTGTTGCTGCGTCTAACGGGGGTGGCTCGGGTAGCGTCGTCGGTGATACCACCACCACCATGATGTGGATCGATGGCGTGAGTCCGATTGAAGTGTTGCATGCCTATATCGCTGCGGTCAGTGCATTGCTGATCTTTGGTATTCCATTAGCACGCATTCAGCAAACGTATTCTCCGATCAGTAAAGATGCGCCTAGCGGTATCGCCATCGACTGGCCGCGCGTGGGTGTGGTGGTGTTTATTCTTTTTGCAGCGGTATTGACCAACATTGTGTTGAATCTACGCTTTGCAACGCTCGCAGATCAGCTACCGATATTGGGCTTAGCGGTGTGGGCAGCGATTGTATTGACTGCGCCGGTGCGTCAACCGGATTGGTCCTTGTTACCCGACGCATGCAAAGGGGCCGTATTCTTATTGGCGTTGGTGGCGTGTGCATCGATGATGCCAGTAGAGCAACTGCCCGCAGCATCTTGGCAATCGGCGTTTGCTTTGGGGTTTGTGTCCGCGGTGTTTGACAACATTCCGTTAACTGGATTGGCGCTCAAGCAAGGTGGATACGATTGGGGCATGCTCGCCTACGCAGTGGGGTTTGGTGGTTCGATGCTGTGGTTTGGTTCTTCAGCGGGTGTGGCCATCGCGAATTTGTTTCCGCAAGCACGCTCAGTGGCATTGTGGTTGCGCCACGGTTGGTGGGTGGTGGTGGCGTATGTGCTTGGCTTTATGGTGCTGTATGCATGCTGGGGTTGGTCGCCGACTGAAAAGCGCGTCAAAGTACGCGTTGTCACAACACCAGCACGCGTTGCACTGGCCGAGCCAGCGCACTGCAAACCGGCTTCGTAGCCTGCGCCAGACACCACAATGCATTGGGTTGCTGCATTACGGCAGTGCAGCACAATGCGCGTTGCGACGATAATTCTGCCTTGCCCCAGGGTATCGAGCAGACTAGAATTTGACGGTTGTTTATTCCCCCGTAGCGCCGCATGCGTGTGCAGTTGCTCTGCCTAACGACACAGCCAATTTTTCGCGTCTGCATTCGCGCTCGGGCATCGTATTTTCACAAGGAGACCTTTTTATGAGCGAACAAAAAAATAAGACCTTGGCACGTCGCAAATTTTTAAGTGGCGCCGCTGCGGTTGGAGCGGGTGCAGCGACGCTGGGCTTTCCGATGGTTGCAAAGGCGCAAGCTGCACCCATTACTTTGCGCTTTCAAAGCACCTGGCCGACCAAAGATATTTTCCATGAGTACGCTCAAGACTTCGTCAACAAGGTCAATTCGATGTCTGCGGGTCGCTTGAAGATTGAGCTGCTACCTGCGGGCGCCGTTGTGAAGGCGTTTGATTTGATCGACGCAGTGTCCAAAGGCACCTTGGATGGTGGTCACGGTGTGGTGGCCTATTGGTACGGTAAGAACAACGCGATGGCCTTGTGGGGTTCAGGTCCTGCCGCGGGTATGGATCCGAACATGGTGCTGTCGTGGCACAAGTATGGTGGCGGTAAAGCCATGCTCGATGAAATCTACAAAGGCCTGAACTTAGATGTCACGTCTTTCTTGTATGGCCCGATGCCGACCCAGCCGTTGGGATGGTTTAAAAAGCCGATCACCAAGCCGGAAGATTTCAAAGGACTCAAATTCCGTACCGTGGGCTTGTCGATCGACATCTTTGCCGGCATGGGCGCAGCGGTGAATGCTTTGCCTGGCGCAGAGATCGTGCCTGCTTTAGATCGTGGTCTGCTCGATGGTGCTGAGTTTAATAACGCCAGTTCAGATCGTATTCTTGGTTTTGCTGACGTGTCCAAGGTCTGCATGCTGCAGAGCTATCACCAGTCGGGTGAGCAGTTCGAAATTCTTTTCAATAAAAAGAAATTCGATGCGCTGCCTGAGGATCTTCGCGCCATTATCAACAACGCCGTTGAGGCGTGCTCGGCGGATATGTCTTGGAAGGCGATCGATCGTTACTCCAAAGACTACATCGAGCTACAACAAAAAGACAAAGTGAAGTTCTACAAGACGCCTGATTCCGTGCTGAAAAAACAGCTCGAGATCTGGGATCAAGTGGTAGCCAAGAAATCGGCCGAGAACCCACAGTTTGCTAAGATCTATGCATCAATGAAGGACTTTGCTAAACGCGCCGTGCCTTGGCAAAACGACACGATGGTGGACTTCAAGCCCGCCTATCGTCAGGCCTTTGCCAAACCAGCGGCAGCCCCGAAAAAGTCGTAATTCCGCGGCGCAGTCAACACAGCCCGTCGGCGTTTGCCGGCGGGCTGTTTTTTTTCAACGAATTTTTATCGATCGCGTTGTGATGTTGCTCACCCTGCCGATCGTTCAACGCGATGCGATTTATGCCACCGCAAGATGGTGTGTGCGTACAGCGACCATCGCTTTGGATTGATTGAAGTCTTTGCTGTAACCGGCAGCATATAAACAACACGCAAGCAAATGACTGATGGGTGAAGGTAATGGAATACGACCGGCCAACACCTCTTCAGTCCAGTGTGCAGTGGTTCGGGCGTCACTCGATTCAGGTAGACGTGTGTGGCGCGCGCTGTGTGTGCCAGGCGTTTCTTCGCTAAATAAGGTGTGCTGCACACCGGCATCAAAGTACATGATCGCAGGGCGTTGCAGTGGATTGGCAAATGCCTCGCCTTCCACTCCTTCAAACAACAACGCCGTTTCTCCACGCAACAGTAGAAGCTGTGCGAGTTGTTCTGCGTGCGTCGCATCGTGCGCGGCCACTAAGCGTAAGCCTCGCCCCTGAAAGGGATCTAAATGCGCGGCCACGGCGTGTGCGCAATTTGAAAACCCTAAGCGATGTCGTAACGCATCGGTCTGCATGAGTGCAGGTGAAAATAATGCGCTTGGCACCCAAGCAATACCATGCGACTCCAGCGCTTGACTCACATCACGTAAATTGGCGCATGGCAGGATATCGAGTTCGCGAAAAATAGCCGCGCTTGTGGTTGTGCCGGCGCTCTCAAGTGTGCCGTGAACGAACACCGTTAAGCCAAACCGTGCAGCCAGTAATGCAAGCAACGGCATTAAGTTCGCTTGCTGCGCTGTGCCTGTGTGGCTTGCAATCACCAGGGGGCGTGTTTGAAAGGTCGAGACATTGATTGTGCGTTGATGGCTTTGTGCCGCGTTAATCAAGCCATTGAGTGTCGCCACCGAAAGCGGGCGCATCGCTAAGGCAGTGAGAACAGCACCCATTTCGATTTCGCCGATATCCCCACTTAATAAACACGAAAATAAAAGTTGCGCCTGATCGGCGCTGAGTTCAGGTTGGGAAGTATCAACAAGTTGTTTGAGTACCGCAGGTCTCATCGTGATTGTTTGGTTAGATTTTCTTGCATTGAGCAACCTGCATGCCATGCTCGCCACAGGTGTTGCTCACTCGGAGCATGTACGCGTGAGCCGCACGATTGCGCGTAAAGGCAGTGCAGGAGGGCGCTTCACGCCTCAGCGTGGTGCGTGAGTGCAAATTGCAAGAAAAAAGGAGCCGGCCGATAAGCCGGGTTCTGTCGATCTGCGGATCTAACGATCCACACACCGTGACGGCCATTCCTCTGGGCCGGAAGTTACCCGCCGGCTCTAGCCACCTACCCGCAAGCTCGATCGAGCCGATCTGTGGTGCTTGCGCACCGCGCTTGCCTATTTGGTGTTGCTCCGGATGGAGGTTGCCGCGTTTCACCCCGTTGGCCTTGCGGCACAACGGACTCGTCTCTGTGGCCCTATTCGTCGCCTTGCTGTTACTTTCGCAACAGGTATACGCGCCCGGCCGTTAGCCGGCATCCCGCTCTGCGGAGCCCGGACTTTCCTCCACGCAGACAAGGTTGCCCTTGTTCTGTGCAGCGACCGTCTGGCCAGCTCCCGAGGCGGATTCTACGCGCTCAAGCGTTGGGCTGCGTGTTGCGTCGAGGTGTTGAGTGCAAAGGCCTCAGCAAGTAACGCATATGATTCAAGACGCGATGCGTAATCGCCGGTGATGGTGAGCACCATGAGTTCGTCGGCTTGATAACGCTCGGCTAACGCAGTGAGCTGCTGATGACACGTTGTTGGACTACCGATGACTGCGCGAGGCCGCTGACTTTGCACATATGCGCGTTCTTCTGCGCTATAGCGATGTTGCGAGGCACTTTCGAGGGTTGGCACCGGCGCATCGATACCACGTGCCATATGTAATCGACGTAAATCAATCGATGCGGCAAGACGTTCCGCCTGCGCATCGGTTGCTGCGCAAATCACGAACACGCACGTCATGGTATGCGCGCTCGTCTCGCGCGGCGTGGGCTCGGATTGTTCGTTCGTGCGCGCTTGATAGCGCTGCCGATATGCACGCATCACGGTATCCCCACCATCGGCATTAATGAAGTGTGCAAACGCAAAACGCACCCCCAATTGCGCGGCGAGTAAACCACTGTAATCAGAAGATCCCAAGAGCCAAAGCTCTGGTGTGGTCTCCACTTCAGGCATGGCGCGCACGCGTTGATGCGGATGATCATTGGGCAGCGTGCCATCCAGATGGCCAATGAGCTCCCACACTTGATTGGGGAATTGCTCCGCATCCGGAAACCGTCCACCACCCACCGCATGCGCAGTGCGTTGATCACCGCCAGGAGCACGACCGATCCCCAAATCTAAGCGGTTTGGGTACAGGGCTTCGAGCATACGAAATACTTCAGCCACTTTAAGCGCGCTGTAATACGGTAATAAAACGCCGCCCGTGCCGATGCGGATATGTTTGGTTTCAGCACCGAGGCGTGCCAGTAAAATTTCTGGGCAAGGATCAGCCAATGCAGCGATGGCGTGATGTTCGGCAAGCCAGTAGCGTGAATACCCCAGCGCTCCAGCAGCCGGCCGTAACGCCACTCCCGCGCTGCCGCCTCGCTGGGCTGAG